>DATCXG010000545.1:0-3784 GCA_036565945.1 Gemmatimonadaceae bacterium | reverse complement strand
CCCCGGCGTGTCGCCTGACCGCGGCCGCCACGGCGGCAGCGTGCGCCGGCACGGAGTCCCAACGCGCCGGCACGATCTCCGGCTTGACGCCCGCGATCTGTGCGGTGCGCGCCGCGGTCTCCCCAGTGCGAATGAACTGGGTGGTGATGATAGCGGTCACCCCCGCGCCCTCGAGGGCGTGCGCCAGCGCCTCCGCTCTCGCCCTACCAGCGTCGCTGAGCGGCGGGTTGTCCGTCTTCAGCGCCGCCTTTTCGGCGTGACGTACCACGATCACCGTGGTAGCCTGCGATACCTGGGCAATCGCGCTTCCGGCGGCGCCGCCCAGTCCGAGGAAGGAGGACAGAAGGATAGCGATGAAATGTCTTCGTCTCATTCTCGACCCACGGTCAGGGGATGGGTGACGACGCTTCGACCAGCGCGCCGACATCCGCTACACGGACTCCGACCCGATGAGATGGGGGCGAGCTGGCGCCGAAGATGTCGCACTGGTATGAGGTGCTTTAGTGGGGTGTCTAAGTGTCATGGTCTGCAAGTCACGTCTACGATAATCCCGATCGTCCCGATGCGCAGCAGGCCCTGCCACCAACGCTATGGACGTGCCCCCCACGATCGCATAGCCTTGTGAAGACGCATCGCTCTGTGGATGGCCTGGCGCGCCCCCGTGGACGGTCGCCTCGAGGTCTCGCATAGCCCTGTGGAGACGCATAGCCTTGTGGAGACATCTCCGCGGCACATTCCCCGGGACGACGCGCGGCACTGCATCCATGGCATGTGCGGCATCAACGGTACGAGTAAACCCGACCTCCTCCATTCGCATCCATGCCACCACTCGAATCACGCAGGCGTCGCGCACAGATCCTGATCGTCGCTCTCGGCGCCGCTGTCGCATACGCGATCGCGCCGTACGTGAGTGGGCTGCTCGGCGCCGCGATTCTCTACGTGATCGGCGCACCTCTGCACCGCCGGCTGGCCAGGGTGATCCGCCCGGGACCGGCCGCCGGGGTGGTACTCGTCGTGATCGCGGTACTCATCCTCCTGCCGGGCGCGTGGCTGCTCAATCTCATCATTCTGCAAGCGCCGGCAATTCTCCGGAGGGTGCAGGACAACGTACTGCTCACCCAGCTCTCATCGCTGCGAATCGACGGCATCGATGTGGGGGCGCAGCTGGCCAACGCTGGTGGAACTCTCCTGACCTGGCTGTCGGGACAGGCGGTGGGCTTGTTCGGGAGCGCGACGCGCGGAGCGCTGAACCTGGTGATCGCGTTCTTCGGTCTCTACTATCTGCTGCTCTCCGCTCACACGGCGTGGGCCTGGCTCGCTTCGCTACTCCCCTTCTCGCGCGCCAACAACGAGCAACTGCGCGAGCGCTTCCAGAGTGTCACGGAGGCCATGCTGCTCGGCACGTTGCTCACTGCCGTGCTCCAGGGCGCGATCATCGGCGCTGGATTCTGGGCGGTAGGCCTCCCGAACGCGCTCTTCTGGGGGGTGATCACAGCCTTCGCCTCGATCCTCCCGGTGCTCGGGAGCGCGCTGGTCTGGCTCCCGGGAGTGCTGGTCCTCCTGGTGGGGCGGCACTTCGGCGCGGCGCTCGCCCTGGTCGTGATCGGAGCCGGCATCGCGTCCAACCTGGACAACGTGATCCGCCCGATGGTCTACCGCCGGGTCTCGGACGTCCACCCGCTCACGACTCTGGTAGGCGCCTTCGCCGGCGTCTCTCTCTTCGGCCTGGTCGGTCTGCTACTCGGCCCGCTCGCGATCACTTACTTCTTCGAGTTGCTGCGAATCTACGAACAGGAGTACGGTCAACCATCCGCATCACCGGCGCCCGATGACACCGGCGCGCGCGGCGACCCGCCTCCGTCATCGGTTCAACCGGCGGCCAGTGTCACTAGTGGCCGGTAAGAGGAGTCAGATTCCGCGCTCTGCATTCCAACTGCAAGGCCAATTACCGGGGTACGGGGACTACTGAACTGCTTACCTGCAGCACGGAGAACTGAAAGAGAACGGCAAGCGAGAACCGCAGGAGGGAACGGCAACTGCCACTGCCAACTGCAACGGCTAAGAGCAGAGAAGCTTGGGCAACTGCTTGAACCACGGAGGCACGGAAGCACGGAGAACTGCGAAAAGCTTTGGGAACTGCACTTTGCCTCCGGCTCCGGGCGCGGCACTCGAGGCTCCTAACAGCTTTCGGCTCCGCTCGTCTCGGGGAGAGGAGGCTCGAATGCCATCCCCAAAAACATTGGCCGTTGCAGTTGCCTTGTCGTTTGCAGTTGCGGTTCCCTCCGTGTCTCCGTGTCTCCGTGGTTCAAGCCGTAGCAGTTCTCTCTTGCAGTCCTCGCTTGCCGTTCTCCTGCAGTTCTCTGTGCTGCAGGTAAAAGCAGTTGCAGTTCTCCGCGCTGCAGGTAAAAGCAGTTCAGTAGTACCGCAGCCCAGTAGCTCTCCTCGTCACCGTGGACCATCCGACGCAGTCCCACTGACCTCTTTCAACCCGCGCTGCTCGAGCAGCGGCTCGATGCTCGGGTCACTGCCACGGAACGCGCGGTACAGCGCTGCGGCGTCCTCGGTATTGCCGCGCGATAGGACCATGTCGCGCAGGCGCTGACCGTTGGCTCGTGTGAGCCCGCCGTTCTCCTTGAACCAGGCATAGGCGTCGTGGTCCAGCACCTCGCTCCAGAGGTACGCGTAGTAGCCGGCGGCGTAACCGCTCGACCATATGTGCGCGAAGTAGGTGGTGCGATAGCGTGGCGGTACCACCGTCATGTCCACGCCAAAGCGCTTCAATGCGGCGGCCTCGAAGGCATCCACGTCCTGCACCGGAGCGTCGGCTGGCAAGGTGTGCCAGGCCATGTCGAGTAGCGCGGCACCCAGGTACTCTGTCAGTGCGAAGCCCTGGTCGAAGGTGCGAGCCTTCCTGATCTTCTCCACCAGGGCGCGCGGCATCGGTGCGCCGGTCTGGTAGTGCTTGGCGTAGTTGGCGAACACCACGGGATCGAGCGCCCAGTGCTCGTTGAACTGCGACGGGAACTCGACGAAGTCGCGCGGAACGCTCGTGCCAGCCAGCGTGGGGTACTCCACGTTGGAGAACATCCCATGCAGCGCGTGGCCGAACTCGTGGAACATGGTGGTCACGTCATCGAAGGTCAGCAACGCGGGCTGACCGGCCGCCGGTTTGGTGTAGTTGGCCACGTTGAAGATCACGGGCTTCGTTCCCAGCAGTCCCGACTGGCCCACAAAGCTGCTCATCCAAGCGCCGCCGCTCTTGTTGTCGCGCTTGAAGTAGTCGCAATAGAAGAGCGCCAGCGTCGACCCATCGGCGTTGAACACCTCGAACACGCGCATGTCGGGGTGGTAGACGGGGATGTCCTTGCGCTCCTTGAACGTGATGCCGTAGAGCTGAGTCGCGGCGAAGAACACGCCGTCACGCAGCACGCGATCGAGCTCGAAGTACGGCTTGATCTGCGACTCGTCCAGGTCGTACTCGGCCTTGCGCACTCGCTCGGCGTAGTACTGCCAGTCCCAGGGCGCGAGCTGAAAGCCGCCATTCAGGCTGTCGATCAGCGACTGCATCTTCGCGGCCTCGGAGCGCGCCTTGGCGGTGGCGGGCGGAACGAGCTCGGTCATCAGCTTGATCGCGGCCGCCGGAGTCTTGGCCATCTGGTCGTCCAGAGTGTAGGCCGCGTAGGTCGGGAAGCCGAGCAGCCTGGCGCGTTCGGCGCGCAGCGGCGCGAGGCGCTTCACGATCTCGCGCGTGTCGTCGGAATCGCCGTGCTCGGCGCGCTGCGTG
>DATCXG010000537.1:0-6132 GCA_036565945.1 Gemmatimonadaceae bacterium | reverse complement strand
CGGACGCCATCCTCCGCACGCTCTATCGACTCTTCATCTCGAAGCGCGATCTCCTCGAGTGGCGGACAGCGTCGCATACGGAGCACGTAGTATCTGGCTCGCGCCGCGAGGTGTGGCGCACGATGTGGCCCGCGGTCGCCGTGGTGGGGGCGATACTCGCGGTCGTCGCCACTCTCGAGCTGGTCAGGCACGGGGCTGTGCCCGGATCGGTGTTCTCGTTGGGAGATGTCCCGGGCGATGCTGCTTCGCACACTACGCGTCTCGCCCTTGGCCTCATCCCCCTGATCGTACTCTGGGTGGCCTCCCCCACGATCGCGCACGCCCTCAGCGCACCCATCGCTCCTCGAGAGCGCAGGCTTCCGCACGCGTCTCGATTGGCGGCCACGCGCTACGCTCTGCTGCACTGGCACTTCTTCGACCACTTCGCGACAGCCGAGACCAACTGGCTCGCACCAGACAACTTCCAGGACGACCCGGTGCCGGTCGTGGCGATGCGCACATCGCCCACCAACATCGGCCTGCAGCTCCTCGCAACCGTCAGCGCGTATGACCTCGGATTCATCACGGTCAACACGATGACGCGTCGGCTCGAGCTCGCATTCCAGTCGCTCCAGCGCATGTCCCGGCACCACGGGCACTTCTTCAACTGGTACGACCTGCGCGACCTGAGCATCCTCGAACCGGCATACATCTCCACCGTCGACAGTGGCAACCTGGCGGGCCACCTGGTAGCGCTACGCCAGGCATGTCTGGCTATTCCTGACGATCGGGTGTTCGATGCGCGCGTGTGGCGCGGCCTCGAGGCCGCGCTGACCGTGGCGCACGAACGTATGCGCATACTCGCTTCCACCACCGACATCCACACACCGGTCGCATCGCGCCACGCTACCGAGGCCGCGGACGAGCTCCGTGCAGCTGTCACCGCAACCCATGTGCTCCACGACGCATCACCCCACGACGTCAGAGGAGCGGAACGATCCCTCGCCGCGCTCGCCACATCGCTCACGAACGCACGTGATTCCCTCGAGCGCGCGGCGCTCGGGCCACTTCTAACCGAACCAGCCGCGGAGTGGATCGACTGGAGCCTCCAGCTGATAACAGAGCAGCGCGCAAGGATGGTGGATGGCATCACGGCAGCCACGGTGCCAGGTGAAGACGCGGCGGGGATCATCAACTCGAGCCGCGGAATACTACCGCCAGCCTTCCCGACACTGCGCGAGCTCGCGGAGCACTCGGCGATTGCCGCAACACTGGTATCCCGCCTCGAGGCGCTTGCCGACAGTGCCTACGCCTTCGCGCAGGAGATGGATTTCGGCTTGCTCTACGACGACACGCGCAAGCTCTTCTCCGTGGGATATCAGCCAGGTACGTACACCCTCGACGAGTCGTACTACGACATCCTCGCCTCCGAAGCGCGGCTAGCCAGCTTCCTGGCGATCGCCAAGAGCGACGTCCCGGTGGACCACTGGTTCCGGCTCAGCCGCACCATCACGCGCGCCGCGGGCGAGACGGCGCTGGTGTCGTGGAGCGGGAGCATGTTCGAGTACCTGATGCCTGCGCTCGTCATGCAGTCGTTCCCCTTCACGCTTCTAAGCCAGACGTATCGGGGCGCGGTTCGCCGGCAGATCGCCTACGGGGAGGAGCGAGGCGTGCCGTGGGGCGTGAGCGAGAGTGCCTACAACGTGCGCGACCGGCACATGACTTATCAGTACCGCGCGTTCGGCGTTCCCGATCTTGCACTCAAGCGCGGCCTCGGCCGCGACCTGGTGATCGCGCCGTACGCCACCTCTCTGGCGGCCATGATCGATCCGCTCAGGGCGCTCGCGAACCTCGGGGTCCTGGAGAAGAAGGGAGCCCTCGGAGAGTACGGCTTCCGCGACGCGCTCGACTATACCCGTCCCCTGCCGGGCAAGCGCTACGCCGTCGTTCATAACTACATGGCACACCACGCGGGGATGTCGTTCGTGGCCCTGACCAATGTGCTCAGTAACCAGGCGTGGCGGCGGCGTTTCCATGCCGACCCCATGGTGCGGTCGGCGGAGCTGCTCCTGCACGAGCGCATACCGCGCCGCCTGGTACTCCAGGCACCGCAGAACACCAGTCCCTACGAGGGACTTCCAATCCTGGCGATGGAACGGCCGGCGGTACGAGAGATCGGCACGCCCAACACGCCACGGCCGGCCGTGGCGCTGCTGGGATATCTGCCCTACACCATCATGGTGAGCAACAGCGGCTCCGGCTACAGCAGGTACGAGGAGCTGGACGTCACACGTTGGCGGGCCGACGCGACGACCGATGGCACGGGGCAGTTCTGTTACGTGAGGGATATCGAGCGGGCCCGCACGTGGTCGGCGGCGCACCAACCCACCTGCGCGCCGGCCGATTACTACCGCGCGATCCTCGCCAGCGACCGCGTGACCTTCCAGCGCGCGGACGGTGACATCGAAACGCGCACCGAGATCGCCGTCGTGCCCGCGGATTCAGCCGAGGTGCGTCGCGTCACGGTGACGAACAACGGCGCAGAATCTCGGGAGGTGGAGTTGACCAGCTACGGCGAGATAGTGCTCGCCCGCGCCGACACCGACCGAGTCCACCCGGCATTCGCGAATCTCTTTGTCGAGACGGAGTGGCACGAATGGTGTACGGCGATATCGGCCACGCGGCGGCCGCGTTCGGACCAGGAACGGTCGCTCTGGTGCATGCACATCACCGACGCTTGCAAGGAGAGTGTCGGGCCAGTGACGTGTGAGACCGACCGGGCACGCTTCATCGGCCGTGGGCGATCTACCCGCAATCCCATCGCACTGGAAAAAGATGGCCCGCTGTCGGGCACCACCGGCGCAGTGCTCGACCCCATCTTCGCGCTTCGCACGCGCGTACGGCTAGCACCGGGCCAATCGGCGTCCGTGGCATTCACGACACTCGTGGCGACAACGCGCGAGCGCGCATTCGAGCTCGCCGACCGCTACCACGACCCGCACGCCGCTCAACGCGCGCTCGACCTGGCGTGGACCGCCACGCAGATCGAATTGCGCGAGCTCAACATCACACCCATGGACGCCGCCGTCTTCCAGGAGCTCGCCGGCCGCCTCTTCTACGGCGGTAGTTCCATGCGCGCACCGAGCGATGAGCTGCTCCGGAACCACGGGTCGCAGCAACGCCTCTGGGCCATGGGCATATCGGGCGACTGGCCGATCCTGGTAGCAACCATAAAGTCGGCCGAAGGGCTACCGACGCTTCGCGAATTATTCGCGGCGCACCGCTACTGGAGGCGTCGCGGCATGATGGTCGACCTCGTCATTCTGAATGCGCAGCAATCGAGCTACCTGCAGGAGCTGCACGGTAGAATGACGGAAATCATGTACGGCTCGAGCGACTCTGGCTCCATCGACCAACCCGGTGGCGTCTTCATCCGCCGGTACGACCAGCTCGATCCACTCGACCTGCTCATGCTCCGCGCCACTGCCCGGGTTCATGTATCGTGCGACGGCCAGTCGCTCGGCCGCATCCTGGACGCGGCGACGGCGCCCCCATACTCGCCATCTGGCGAAGACGAATCTGCTGTGCCCGCACTGCGGGCTCCGGTACGGAGCACTCCGCCAGCCTCATCGGTCGTGCGCCGCATCCGGGCGCACGCATCGGAAGTGATCGCGTCGACGTCCGCATCGGCGCCGTGGTCGGCGCGCAAGGATCCGCACCCGCGGCCCACCGAGAATCCCGCGCCGTCCGGTCCCGCCCCACTACTCTTCGACAACGGCCTTGGCGGTATCACCCCCGACGGCGACTACCAGATCCGCGTGCAGGGCGACCGTCTGCCGCCAGCGCCATGGGCGAATGTCGTCGCCAACAGGCGCGGCGGCTTCGTGGTCACCGAGCGCGGCGCCGGGTTCACCTGGGCCGAGAACAGTTACTTCTACCGCCTCACGCCCTGGCACAACGATCCGGTGAGCGATCCGACGAGCGAGGCGATCTACCTACGTGACGACGACACCGGCGAGCTGTGGAGCGCTACACCGGCACCACTCGGACATGGCGAGCCGTACACCATCAGGCATGGCACCGGCACATCGTCATTCGAGCACGAGCACTCCCGAATCACCACCATGCTCACCATGGGCATGGCCGAGGACGATGCAGTCAAGATCTCGACACTCAGAGTCACCAACCATGACGCGCGACCACGCCGGATCTCTCTCACGGCGTACGCGGAGTGGACCCTGGGCGTGCTCCGCGAGCACACCCAGCACCAGGTGCACACCGCTTTCGACCCTGAGTGCAGTGCCATCTTCGCGCGCAACTATTTCGACGAGCACTTCGCCCACCTGGTGGCATTCATGGCCACGAGTGAACCGGTAACGAGCCACACGGCGGACCGCCGGGAGTTCCTCGGTCGCAATGGCACGCTCCGCGCGCCCGCCGCCCTTCGCCGCGCGGAGCTGACCGGCGCCACCGGTGCCGGAATGGATCCATGCGCGGCCCTGCAGTGCTCACTGGAGCTCGGCGCCGGCGAAACCCGCGAGATCGTCATACTGCTCGGCGCAGCCGTGGACAGGGGCGAGGCCCGCCGGATGATCAGTCAGTACCGCGATGTGGAGCGCGCCAGGACGGCCGTCGCGCGTGCCGTGCAGGGATGGTCGAGCCGCCTCTCCACCGTCACGGTGCGCACTCCCGAGCCCTCGTTCGACGCAATGATCAACCGTTGGATGCTCTACCAGGCACTGAGCTGCCGCATGTGGGCTCGCTCGGCGCTCTACCAGAGCAGCGGCGCGTATGGTTTCCGCGACCAGCTGCAGGACGTCATGGCGTTCCTGTACGCAGAGCCGGCGATCGCGAGAGAGCACATCATCCGCGCAGCCGGGCGTCAGTTCCTCGAAGGCGATGTGCAGCACTGGTGGCATCCACAGAGCGGGCGCGGCGTCCGCACCAGGTTCTCGGACGACCTCGTCTGGCTCCCGTATGTCGTGGACCACTACGTGAGCGTGACTGGCGATGATGGCGTGCTGGACGAGTATGCTCCGTTCCTTGCCATGCGCCAGCTCGAGCCTCACGAGCACGAGTTGTACGACCTGCCGCAGATCACCGACGAGCATGGCAGCGTGTACGAGCACTGCCTGCGGGCACTGCGCAGGGCCTGCACGACCGGCGCGCACGGGCTACCGCTCATGGGAGGCGGGGACTGGAACGACGGAATGAACCGTGTGGGTGCGGAGGGGCGCGGCGAGAGCGTATGGCTCGCGTGGTTCCTCGTGGCCACTCTGCGTCCGTTCGCTGAACGCGCGGAAGCGCGTGGCGACGCGGCCGTCGCGGCCGATTTCCGCGCGCGCGCCGCCGCGTACGCCGAGGCTGTGGAGGAAGCTGCCTGGGATGGACAGTGGTATCGTCGTGCCTATTTCGACGATGGCACGCCGCTCGGTTCGGCCGCGAGCCAGGAGTGCCGCATCGACTCCATCGCCCAGAGCTGGAGCGTCATCTCCGGTGCCGGCGACTCCGGGCGACAGTCGCGAGCGATGCAGTCGCTCGATGAGCACCTCGTGCGCGAGGATGCCCGTCTGATCATGCTCCTCACCCCTCCGTTCAACAGCACGCCGCACGACCCGGGGTACATCAAAGGGTATCTACCGGGGGTGCGAGAGAACGGCGCACAGTATACGCACGCGGCACTCTGGGCAGTACTGGCCACAGCCCTGCGCGGGGACGGCGATCGCGCCTTTCATCTCTACCAGATGCTCAACCCACTAACCCACGCGTGCACGCCGGAGGGCGTGGAAACCTACAAGGTGGAACCCTTCGTCGTGGCCGCCGATGTGTACACCGCCGAAGGACATCTGGGGCGCGGCGGATGGACCTGGTACACCGGATCCGCCAGCTGGATGTATCGGGTGGGGCTGGAATCGATCCTGGGCTTCACGAAGCGTGGAGAAACTCTCCGCATCGACCCTCGCGTTCCGGCACACTGGAGCGACTACACCATCGAATATCGGTACGGACGGAGCAGCTACAGTATCACCGTACAGGATCCGGGCAGGTTGCGCTCGCTCGCCACTGCCGTGAGTCTCGATGGGCGCGAGCTCGAGGACTCCACGATTCCCCTCGTGGACGACGGCTCCAGCCACGAGGTGATCGTGCGGCCGG
>DATCXG010000534.1:0-9826 GCA_036565945.1 Gemmatimonadaceae bacterium | reverse complement strand
AGCCGTGACCGCGCCGGCCGGTCCGGTGGCAATCGTGGTGAGCGGAGGAAACATAGACCGCGACAAGCAGCACGAGATCCTCGCCCAGTGGTAGCAGGTGGGCATCGCCGTGCCCACCCACACACCGTCACTCACCACCGTCACTCGACCGTCACCGGCCGCCATCACTCGGTACCGCCACCCACCGGTACCGCCACCCACTGCTACCGTTGTGGCCGAGCGACCCGCCTCCCGTGAAGCTTCAGATCGCGCTGTCGTCGGAGCGCGACTCGTCGAGCCTATCGTCCGTGGGTGACATCGAACGCGGGCTGCCCCCAAGGTGATCGCGGCGCTCGCCGCGTGTGTAGCCCTCCCGGACAAAATCCCTGATCGATCGCCACTCGCCGTACCGCGCTCGCAAATCGGGGGTCCACCCGCGCTGGAGTTCGACATCGATCTCCTCGAAGGACAGTCCGGAGTAATCGGGGTTCATGTGCGCCAGGCGTCCAAGGTGGTAGGCGGGGCGCACATCCTCGTATCCCCGATCGGCCAGCCGCCCCGGCGCACCCTCGTAGTGCGTGCGATACGCTGCCTCTTCCTCCTCGCTCACACCGGTTGCCGCATCGGCCACAGCCCTACCGGTCCACCAACCACCCACTGCCCCGGCGACCGCGCCGATGACCGTACCCAGCGGACCAGCAAGCGAACCGAGTGCCGCTCCTAACACTCCTCCCGACGCTCCCCCAACACCCTCACCAACTATTTCCTCGCCCGACTCGGGCTCGTCTATCACATCCTTGCGATACGGCTCGTCTGCGCGTAGCTCCCGCTGGTCCCTTCCTGGCCGCTCAGACTGATCTGCCCGCCGCTTCCGCTGTTCATCATTGTGTCTCGCCATGTCGCCTCCGCTCATTCAGGAATGAATCGTGAAGAGCTGGAAGCGCAAAAGCGGGACCTGCACCGCCCCGCGAGATCGACTCTCACGCCACGCTTCGCCAGGGCGCTCGATCTTGACATCTCGCCTTCAATCGCCCCCATTCCCGCACATGCCCTCTACCGTCCGGATCGGCACCCAAGGGTGGAATTACAACGCATGGGCGGGCTCATTCTACCCGACAGGAACTCGCCCCGCCGATTTCCTGAGCGTCTACGCACGGGCGTTCGACACGGTGGAAGTGGATTCCACGTTCTACGCCATCCCGCCTGAGAAGACGCTGCGAGGCTGGGCAGAGCGCACACCGGGGGACTTCGTCTTCGCTCTCAAGATGCCGCGCGAGATCACGCACGAGCGCCGACTGCGCGATTGCGAGGACGTGGCCGAGCTCTTCTTCTCGCGGGCACGCGAGCTCGGCTCCAAGCTCGGACCGATCCTCATCCAGCTAGCTCCCGATTTCGGCCCGGGCGAGCTTCCCGCACTCGCCGCCTTTCTCCCCACGCTTCCTCGTGACCTGCGGCTGGCAATCGAGTTCAGAGACCGCGGCTGGATACACGAGGGGCTGATCGCCCTGCTCGCCGAGCACCACGTGGCACTGGCACTCAGCGATGCGCGCTGGATCCCCCGCCGCACGATGCTCGAGCTCGCGGAGCAGCCTACGTCGAATTTCTCCTACATCCGCTGGATGGGCCCCAATCGCGACCTCGTGGACTATTCCCGGATCCAGCGCGACCGCACGAACGAGCTGGAGAAGTGGGCCAGCGCGATCCTCACGCTCTCACGCAGCGTATCCGCCGTGTACGGGTACGTGAACAACCACTTCGCCGGTCACAGCCCGGCGTCGGCCCGCCAGCTCCAGCGTCTGCTCGGCCAGCAGCCGGTGGAGCCAGACGAGCTGGGGGAGCAAATAAGTCTGTTCTAGGTAGTACCTTACCACTATGTCTCGTCGCGCAATGATCGCCGCAGTGGTCGCGCTGGCCATGGCGGCACTGTTCGCACGCCTCGGAATGTGGCAGGTGCACAGGCTCACGGAGCGTCGCGCGCTGAACGCGGAGCTCGCCAGCCGGCAGAAGTTTGCGCCCATACCTCTCGCGCAACTCCCCGTCGACACATCGCTCGCCAAGTACCGGACGGTGAGAGTGACGGGCCGCTACGACTTCGACCATCAGATCATCGTCACCGGCCGCTCCAGGCAGGGGGCGCCCGGCGTGAACATCGTGACCCCGCTCCTCCCCGAGACAGGCGGGCCCGCGGTGCTCGTGAACCGCGGGTATGTATACTCGCCCGATGCGTCCACCATACCGCTGGCCACCTGGAACGAGCCGGAGCATACCACGGTACAGGGGTTCGTGCTCGTGATTCCGGAACGCGATGGCTCCGACCCGCGCTCGGAAACCAACCCGATGGCGTGGCGCGCTCTGGATCGGTCGCGCATCGACGCGATGCTGCCCTACCCGGTGGCGCCGGTGTACATAGTTAATCTCCTGCCCGGCGAGCGAGCAGCGGGTGCGCCGACTCGCCTGCAATTTCCGTCGCTCGACGAGGGATCGCACAGGAGCTACGCCATCCAGTGGTTCACCTTCAGCGCGATCGCACTCTACGGCGTGGGATATCTGCTCCGGCTCGAGTGGCGGAAGAAAGAGGAGCGTAAGGAAGAGCACAAGGAATTACCGCGCGAAGGGATCGCGGTGCGCTAGCCGCGCCGCTGCTGTCGATCTGTGCAGGTCATACTCGGCAAGGTATCTTGCGAGTAGTAAGACAAGGCACGCCAGACGTATCAGCGAATGACGCCCGAGGCTCCCTAACCAGGACGGGATAATCATGGCAGACGCGACGCACGACCTGGCCACCGAGAAGGAAGCGCGCGACGTAGCCGAGTCAGCGCGCGAGAGCGAGTGGGCCCAGCCGAGTTTCCTCCGGGAGATGTTTCTCGGCCGTTTCCGTCTCGACCTCATCCACCCGCATCCCACCGACGACGCCGAGGAGGAAGCGCGGGCACGTCCATTCATGGAAGCGCTGCGTGGCGTTCTCGAGCGCGTCGACTCCGATGCCATAGACCGCGAAGGATACATCCCCGAATCGGTGGTGCAGGAACTGCGCGACATCGGCGCCTTCGGAATCAAGATCCCCAGAGAATACGGCGGGCTCGGCCTCTCGCAGACGAGCTACATCCGCGCCATGGGTATGGTGACCTCGAAGGACGGATCGCTCACCGCGCTCCTCTCGGCGCACCAGTCGATCGGTCTCCCTCAGCCACTGAAACTGTTCGGCACCGACGCTCAGAAGAAGAAATATTTCCCGCGCCTGGCCAAGGGCGCCATCTCGGCCTTCGCGCTCACCGAGGTGGATGCCGGCAGCGATCCGGCCAACCTGCGCACGACGGCCACTCCCACGGAAGATGGCCAGCACTTCATTCTGAATGGCGCGAAGCTCTGGTGCACCAACGGCACGAGAGCCGAACTGATCGTGGTGATGGCGCGCACGCCCGACGCGATCGTGAAGGGGAAGCCCAAGAAGCAGATAACGGCATTCATAGTCGAGACCAACTGGCCTGGTGTCGAGATAGTTCATCGCTGCCACTTCATGGGTCTCAAGGCGATCGAGAACGGCGTGCTCAGCTTCCACAACGTGAAAGTGCCGCGCGAGAACATCATCTGGGGCGAAGGGAGGGGACTCAAGCTGGCCCTCATCACGCTGAATACGGGGCGCCTCACCCTTCCGGCCAGCGCGGCGTACGGGGCCAAGCAGATGGTGCACATCTCGCGCGAGTGGTCGAACGAGCGAGTGCAGTGGGGCAAGCCGATCGGGCAGCACGAGGCAGTAGCGCAGAAGATCGCCCGCATGGCAGCTAACACCTTTGCGATGGAAGCGATCGCGGAGCTGACATGCGCGATGGCCGACCGCGGTGGCTACGACATCCGCCTCGAGGCGGCGATCGCGAAGATGTGGAACACCGAGGCCGGCTGGCGCATCGTAGACGACACGCTCCAGATCCGTGGCGGCCGCGGTTACGAGACGGCCGATTCGCTCCGTGCCAGGGGTGAGCGCCCGATTCCAGTAGAACGGGCGATGCGCGACTTCCGCATCAACCTCATCTTCGAAGGCTCGTCGGAAATCATGCGGCTCTTCATCGCGCGTGAGGCGGTGGATTGGCACTTCAAGACGGCGTTCGACGTGGTGAATCCCGAGGCTACCCGGTCGGAGCGACTGGCCGCTCTGGCACGCTCGGCGAAGTTCTATCCCAGGTGGTACACATCGCGCTGGCTGGGTGGGTTCAGATCATACGACGAGTTCGGCCGACTCGCCCCGCACCTGCGCTACGTGGAGCGCAGCACGCGCAAGTTGGGCCGCGCGATCTTCCACGCCATGGTGCGCCTGGGCCCCAAGCTCGAGAAGAGGCAGATGGTGCTCTTCCGGGCCGTGGACATCGGCGCCGAGTTGTTCGCGATGGCGGCATCGTGCTCGCGCGCTCACATGCTGGCCGCGAAGGGCGACTCCAACGCCATCGATCTCGCCGACGTTTTCTGTCGCGAGTCGCGCCGCCGGGTAGCCGACCATTTCCGCGATCTGTTCGGCCCCAACGACGCCGCCCTCTACCGCCTCTCCAAACAGGTCCTGGCCGGAGACTACGAATGGCTGGAGTCGGGGATCGTGAGCATGGAGAGTGGCGTGAGTGACGCTGAGAGGGATCAGGAAGCAGTGCTCAGGGAGCAGGAACTGCCTCGAGGGATGGATCTCTCCTCCGCCAGTAGCTCCTGAGCGGCGCTCACCGAGCTCAGATCTCTGTCAAGTAGAACTCCGCGGTAACTGCAGCACGGAGAACTGCAGGTAAGCAGTTGCAGTTCTCTGCACCCTGCCCTGTAGTCACGCTGTTGCCCGTGCGGGGGCCGTGAAGCCGAAGTACGCCAGTAGCGCGCCGATGATACCATCCAGCCAGACGTCGTTGCCGCCGATGGGGAAGAGGCCGGCGAAGCTGGGTGAGAAGATGCCATAGATCGCGAGAGCCACGAAGATCACGCCGCCCACCCGCGCGAACTGGCGCGAGCTGTAGTCCCACTGCGAGGACGCCAGGCCCCATATGCCCAGGGTGAGATGCAGCACGCTCCTGATGATGTTGATCGGAAAGATCCCGAAGACACGCGCCGCCGTATCCGGGTCGGGGCTCATGCCGTCAGGTGACGTGACGAAGCCCAGAATTCCGAGCGCAATCAGGATCCAACCGAAGATCATCGCGGCACGTTGAACGCTGGTTGTCATGACAGCCACCACTCCTGGAAGATCCAGCGGAGGGTGGGCACCGGCAGAGCGCGCCCCTCGCGCTTACCCCCAGAGAAGCGGCATTTCCCGCGCCATCATCGGGCCAGATCGGCTCGTATAGCGCGAGCGACACCGGCGACCGGCGGCGGCTCAGCCCACTCCCAGGATCCGCTGCGCCACGGTGAAGTAGATCACTATCCCCGCCACGTCCACGAACGACGCGACGAAGGGCGAGGACGCGATGGCGGGGTCGAAGCCCACGCGAGTGAGAAGCAGCGGCAGCATGGCGCCCACGACCGTGCCGGTGAGTACCACGGCGAGCAGCGTGATCGCAACCACGTAGGCCATGTCCGTCCCATTCCCCCACATGATCGCTCGCACCAAGCCGATCGCGCCGAGGAAGGCACCGAGCGCCAGGCCCTGACCGAGCTCGCGTCCCAGAACGCGGAGCGAGTCACGCAGCCGCACGTCGCCCACGGCAAGCGCGCGAGTGATGAGGGTGGCCGACTGCGAGCCCGAGTTCCCACCCGAGCTGATGATGAGAGGCACGAAAAACATGAGCGCAGTGGCGGCCTCCAGCATGGTGGAGTAGTGCCTGAGCGCCGTGCCCGTGAACATCTCCTCCACGAACAGAAGCACGAGCCATCCGCCCCTCTTCCGCACCATGCTCCAGAAGCTCGCGGCGAAGTAGGGTTGATCGAGCGCCTCCATGCCGCCCAGCTTCTGCACGTCCTCCGTCTGCTCTTCCATGATGGCATCGATCACGTCGTCAACCGTGACCACGCCGATGATGCGACCGCCATCGTCAACCACGGGGACGGCCACGAGATCGTACTTGGACGTCAACCGCGCGACCTCCTCACGATCGGCTGTCGCGCTCACGGTGACGACGTCGGTCCACGCCAGCTCATCGATGCGCGTCCCCTCGGGGGCGGCGAGCAGCTCACGGAGGGAGAGGACGCCCCGAACGCGTCCCGCTGGATCGGTGACGTAGATCGTGTACAACGCCTCGCGACGGCCGGCGCGCGCCACCCCCCGTACACTGCGCAGCGCCGCTTCCACGGTGGTCCCCTCGGGAATCGAGACGAACTCCGTGGTCATCAGGCCACCCGCGGACTCGGGCTTGTAGGCGAGCAGCCGCTCCGTCTCGCCACGAGCTTCGCTGGCGATCCTGGCCAGGATCTCGCCCGCGTGCCCTTCCTCCAGCTCATCGAGCGCATCTGCCCGGTCATCGGGCGTCATCTCCGCCACGAGCGCCGCTGCCTGCGTGCTGCTCATTGCCTCGAGCACCTCGGTACGTAGCCCCTCGTCCAGGTACTCGAGCACATCGGCGGCGCGCTCGGGCGGGAGGGCACGCAGCAGCCGACTCACCTGAACGGGCTCCAACGCCTCCGCGACGTCGGCCAGATTCGCTGGGTGCAGCTCTTCCGTCTCGGCAGCGATATCGGCCGGCGACTCGTCGAGCATGAGGAGGATGTCTGGCGCGATCAGTGCCGCGACCGGGCGATCTTCATTCCGTTGCGATGGCGTCATCTGAAACTTCCTCGGGGTCCGCTGCGGGACGTGTGCCGGGGCGTACGACGCTACGCTGCCGCACCGCTCGCCTCGGCTCTTCACCGACTAGTTCGTGTACGAACACATCGCGCGGAGGATGCTCCGACCGGCACGCTACGCGCCGGCAACACATGATCCCTCCGCGGCGCGTCAAGTTACGGTATCGCCAGCCAACCATACAAGCCGCCCAGATGCCCCCGCGAAACTTGGGACTTCAGAAGCAGTCTCCTCCCCCGCCCCCGAGGCACTTTCTGATCCCTGGTCCCTGCTTCCTGATCCCTGGTAGTTCCTGAACCCTGCCCCCTGACCCCTGCCCCCCGTAGCTACGCCTTCCTTCCTCCCCGCAACCACGCGATCTTCACAATCGCACTGAACCCAAACTCCATCATCGATGACTTCTGTCTCGTTCCTCGGCCTCGGCGCCATCGGAGCGCCCATGGCGCGGCATCTCGCCAATCCGCCGTTCGAGCTCGCCGTGTGGAATCGCACGCGCGAGAAGGCGGCGTCCTTCGCCGATGCCACCGGCGCGCGCCTGGCCGGCACGCCAGCCGAGGCCGCGCGCGGCGCGGCGTTCGTTCTCACATGCCTGCCCACCTCGCGCGATGTGGAGGCGCTGCTGGATGGAAGCGACGGCCTCCTCGCCGGCTTCGACCGTGGAGCGACGTTGGTGGACTGCACCTCGGGTGATCCAGCCACCTCGCGCCGCATCGCGGCGCGACTCGCGGAGCACGGCGTCAGTTTCATTGACGCGCCCGTGAGCGGCGGCGTGGCTGGCGCGGAACGCGGCACGCTCACGGTGATGTGCGGCGGGGAAGCAGCGGTTTTCGACCGCGCTCGCGTCGTGCTGGAGACCTTCGGCGAGAAGATCGTTCATTGCGGCCCCGTAGGGGCGGGACACGCGCTCAAGGCCGTGAACAACGCTCTCCTCGCTGTCCAGCTCTGGGCCACCGGCGAGGGCCTCGCGACGCTGGTGCGCGCGGGCGTCAAGGCGTCCGTGGCACTCGATGTGATCAATGCATCGAGCGGACGGAGTAACGCCTCGCAGAACCTCTTCCCCGAGCGCGTGATCACGCGTGAATTCCCCCGCACGTTCCGGCTGGCGCTGCTCGACAAGGACGTCGGGATCGCCGCCGGGGTCGCGCGTGATCAGCGGGTGCCCTCCCCCATACTGCAGCTCACGAGTGAGATGTTCCGGATCGCACACGGCGCCCTCGGCGAGGAGGTCGACCATGTTGAAGCAGTTCGACTGATCGAGGAGTGGGCGGGAGTGGAAATAGCATGAGCATGGACATCGACCGTATCCGGGCCCGCTTCCCCGCGCTCGACCGCGTGCACGAGGGTCAACCCGTAGCCTACTTCGATGGGCCGGGAGGAACGCAGGTGCCGCGTGAGGTGGTGGATGCCGTGACCGACTACATCTACAACCACAACGCCAACACGCACGGCGAATATCCTTCGAGCATCGAGACCGAGACGGCCATCACGACGGCGCGCGCCGCGCTCGCCGATCTACTGAATGCGAATCCTTCGGAGATCGCGTTCGGTCAGAACATGACCTCGCTCACCTTCCATCTGGCTCGCGCACTGGGTTACGGTCTGGCGGCTGGCGACGAGATAGTCATCACCGAGCTCGACCACCACGCCAACGTCGCGCCGTGGCAGACACTGGCTCGCGAGCGAGGCGTGACGCTGCGAACCGTGCGCATGATTCCCGCCACCGGCCAGCTCGACTGGGAGGATCTCCAGCGCTGTATCGGCCACCGGACCAAGCTCCTCGCCATCGGCGCCGCTTCGAATGCGCTCGGCACGGTGAACGACGTGGCGTGCGCGGCGCGGCTGGCGCACGATGCTGGAGCGCGCGTATTCGTGGACGCCGTGCACTACGCCCCGCACGAGCTCGTGGATGTGCGCGCCCTGGGTTGCGACTTCCTGGCGTGCTCGGCATACAAGTTTCACGGTCCCCACGTGGGGGTCCTGTACGCGCGGCGCGACATCATGGAAGCACTCGATGTCCCCAAGCTCGAACCCGCGCCCAACAGCGCGCCCGAACGCATCGAGACGGGGACCCAGAGCCACGAGGCCATGGTAGGTGCGGCCGCGGCAGTGGATTTCCTCGCCTCGCTCGGCGACGGCAGCACTCGTCGCGCGCGGCTCGAGAGCGCGTTCACCGCATTGCGCGCGCACGGCACCGCCCTCCTCGAGCGGCTGTGGACCGGACTGAGCGCCACGCCCGGAGTACAGCTCTACGGGCCGCCGCCCGGGTCGCCGCGCACGCCCACCGTATCGTTCACCGTGAAGGGCATGCCGGCCGCAGAGGTGGCACGCCGGTTGTCCCAACGAGCCATCTTCGTGTCGAGCGGCGACTTCTACGCCACCACCGTGGTGGCACGCCTCGGTCAGTCGCGTCACGGCCTCGTGCGCGCTGGCTGCGCCTGCTATACCACCGAAGCGGAGGCAGACCGCCTGGTATCGGGTGTGCGCGACATCGCGCGCGACGCGGTGTCCTGAATCGCGCCTCCCATTCGTCACCTGGGTAGATGGACAGAACCTTCCGCCCCTTCTTCGAAAAGTGGTATCCACGCCTCGTGCGCTACCTGCGCGCGAGGATGGGCGACGAGGATCAGGCGGAAGACATCGCCCAGGAGGCGTTCGTGCGGCTACTCGACCAGGCACCGCGTGACCCCGCTGCATGGCTGTTCACGGTGGCGGCCAATCTGGCGGTCGACCACACCCGCGTTGTCGGAGGTCGGGCGCGACACCTCTCGCTGATCCGCGCCGACAGCGCGGGATCGGCCGACCAGGGACCGGAGGAGTCGCTGCTGCGCGACGAGCAGGTGACGCGCGTGCGTCGCGCACTGGCAACGCTCTCCGAGCGTGACCGCGACCTGCTGCTCCTGCGCCATGATGGTTGGTGCTACCGAGACATCGCCACGAAGCTGGGGATCGCGCCCTCGTCCATCGGCTCGCTGCTCACCAGGGCGCAACGGAGATTCGCGTCGATCTTCGCGGAGATGAACAACGATGATGATGAACAGGCATCTCTCTGACGGCACGTTGCGGGCGCTCGATGACGGAGAGCTATCGCTGCTGGAGGCGCTCCGC
>DATCXG010000528.1:0-4320 GCA_036565945.1 Gemmatimonadaceae bacterium | reverse complement strand
GGGAACAGGAAACAGGAAACAGGTACCGGCTCCTGGCGGTAGAGCCCTATGTCCCGAGGCACTTCACTGTTTCCTGTTCCCTGTTTCCTGTTCCCTTTTTCACTCCTGCTTTCTGCTCTCTCTCTCCCCCTCACTGACCCGAAGGATATGTCTCCGGCGGCTCGCCGGTGACTTGGACGGGCATGTGGAGCGGATCGAGCGCCTCGGTGTGGTCGAGGAAGATGAACGAATCGTAGCGGCGCGGGAGGATGGTCGGAACGTAGTTTCCCCAGCGCTCGTGCGCGGGCTGGTAAACCACGCCGATGGCGCGGTGGCCGCGCACCGTGTCCAGACCAGGGACCCCGCCGTCATCCGAGCCATCGAAGAGTAGGAGAAGCTCCGGGATGCCGCAGCGGTGCATCACGCCCTCGTAGCTCTCGTCGCGAGCTTCGGGGACCGGCATACGTTGCATGGGCAGGCCCCACTCCTCGGCAGCGATCACGGTACCGTGGTAGCTCCCGAAGCCTACGAGCACCACTCCCTCGTCGCCATGACGCTGGCGCATCAGCTGGCCTACGTTCACCATCCCGGCACGCGCCATGTCGGTGAACCGCGCGTCACCCACGTGCGTGTTGTGCTCCCAGACGATCGCCCTCGCCAGGGGGCCGTGGAAGCGCATCAGGCGCTCGAGCGTGTCCACCATATGGTAGTCGCGCACGTTCCAACTGCCGGCGCCACCACGCACCATGGTCCTGTAGTAGAGCTCCGCCCCACGAGCCACCAATGCGTTCTGCTCGGCGTTGAAGTACGCTTCGCGCCCGTCGGCGGCGTATTCCGGCGCCTTGCGCCGCAGCGTCGAGAGGATCGACACCGCCTCGTCCTCGCACGAGGTGGGAACGAGCGTCGTAGCGTGCGCGTACTCCTGCACGTCCCCGGCGTACGGCTCGAAGCACGCGTAGGCGCGCCGTGCCGTGCGTGCTGCCTCGGGATCTATACCATCGAGATAGCGGACCACCTCGGCCATCGACTCGTACAGCGAGTAGACGTCGAGCCCGTAAAAGCCGGTCTGCCTCTCGGCTGGTAGCCGCGCATTGTGATCGCGCAGCCAGGTGACAAAGTCGACCACGTCGCGGTTGGCCCACATCCAGGTGGGCCAGCGATCGAACTCGTGCAGAACTTCGAACGCGCTGCCCCCCGAGTCCGCGTAGGCCTTCACGAAGCGGTTGACCTCGTAACAGTCGGGCCAATCGCCCTCGACCGCCACGAAGGAGAATCCACGCTCCGCGATCAGTCTCTTCGACAGCTCCGCTCGCCAACGGTAGAAGTCGGATGTCCCGTGCGACGCTTCGCCGACGAGTACGTAGCGCGAGTCGCCTATCATGTCGAGCAGCGGGTCGAGCTCTGCCGGAGTGTGCAACGAGCTTGCCCTCTCGGATATCGCCGTCGCCAGCGCGCCCTCCCGCCCCCGTCTCCCCTGTCTATCGAAAGCCTCCATCCGTCACATCCTGCGAAGAGCCGGGGGGAGGATGTGCAAGAAGTGGGGAGCGGATGGGGGAAAGCAGGAAGCAGGAGTTAAGGCAGCTCACTGCTCTCTGCCTTCTCCTATCCCTTCCCCCCCACCGGTTGCTGCTGAGAGAGGCAGTGCAACGTACCCAGTCCCCAGACGAGGTCGACTGCGTGGATGCCGGTGATCTCGCGGTCAGGGAAGAGGTCGGCGAGGATGCCGAGAGCGACGCGATCCTTCGGATCGTTGAAGGTGGGTACGATCACCACACCGTTGGCGATGTAGAAGTTGGCGTAGCTGGCCGGGAGGCGCTCGCCATCCATGATCAGGGGACGAGGGTAGGGGAGCTTGACCACCCGGAGGCCGCCCGGGAAGTCGCGCGCGGCGAGATCCAGCCGTCGCAGGTTGTCGGCGGAGCGGGCGTGGTTCTCGTCGGCTGAATCATCCTCGTAGGCGAGGACTACCGTGTGGGCGTCGGTGAAGCGGGCTATGTCATCGATGTGGCCGTGCGTGTCGTCGCCCACGCAGCCCTCGCCCAGCCAGATCGTCCGCTCGACGCCCAGGTAGCGCGCGAACGCGCGCTCGTAGCCCGCACGGTCGAGCCCGGGATTGCGCACCTGAACGTCGGAGAGAAGCCATTCTTCGGTCACCATCAGCGTGCCAGCGCCATCGGTCTCGATACCGCCACCCTCGAGCACCAGCGGAGCGCCGCCGTCGGGGCGCACCGCCTCTTCCAGCGGGAGCCCGCTCAGCTTCGCCACCTCTGCGGGCACGAGCTGGTCGCTCGCGTGGTTGGGGTATTTTGCCCACCCGTTGAAGCGCCACTGGACCCAGTGAACTCTCCCCTCGGGCGACACGACCGCTGTAGGTCCCGAGTCGCGCAGCCAGACGCGGTCGGTGGCGACGAGGTGGAGTCCCACTCGTGACAGTTCCACGTCATGCGCGCGCAGGAACCGGATCGCCTCGTCACGCGTGGCCTCGCTATGACAGAGGATCTCGACGCGCTCGTGCCGGTGCAGGACGCGTACGATCTCGGCGTAAACCCAGGGAATCGGCTCGAACTTCCCTGGCCAGTCGGGCGCATGATGAGGCCAGCCTATCCAGGTGGCCGCGTGCCGCTCCCACTCGGCCGGCATCCGGCGGGCCGAGCTCTGTCGCGCCGCACCGTCGCGCCGAGCAGGGGCGATCTCAGCGGCGTCGTGGGTAGCGGTGGGATCGAGCTCTCGATCGCGCGCCTCCCGGCCGCCCTCGCTCATCCGATGTACCGGTTGAGGATAGGCGAATACGCGTCGATCCTGCGGTCGCGGAAGAAGGGCCAGTTGCGGCGCGTATACTCGATCAGCGCGGGGTCGCACGTCGCCGTGAGGATCGCTGGCTCCGAGCCGGCTTCGGCGATGATGCGCCCGAAGGGGTCGGAGACGAACGAGTGCCCGAAGAACTCTATCCCGTCGGTTCCTGGCTCCGGCTCGAATCCCACGCGGTTGACTGCCGCCACGTACACCCCGTTGGCGATCGCGTGCGCGCGCTGGGCTGTGCGCCACGCGTCCGCCTGAGCCGCGCCCCACTCCTCCTTCTCCTTCGGGTGCCAGCCGATCGCCGTGGGATAGAAGAGGATCTCGGCCCCCATGAGGCTCGTGATGCGAGCGGCCTCGGGATACCACTGGTCCCAGCAGATCAGCACACCGATGGTCGCGTAGCGCGTGCGGAAGACGCGGAATCCCGACGGCGGCTTCGATTCATCGTGCTGGTAGATCTCGCCCGGAGTGAAGTAATACTTCTCATGATAGAGTGGATCATCCGGGATGTGCATCTTCCTGTAAGTGCCGAGCAGCGAGCCATCGGCATCCACGACGGCGGCCGAGTTGTGATACACTCCGGCGCCGCGCCGCTCGAAGAGCGGCACGATGATGACAACGGCCAGCTCCAACGCCAGACGCTGCATCCGCTCGACTGTCGGACCAGGGATCCCTTCCGCGAGGTCGAAGCGCTCCGCGTCTGTGACCTTGCAGAAGTAGGGAGCATTGAAGAGCTCCTGCAGGCAGATGATCTGCGCGCCGCGGCCGACGGCCTCGCGGATGCCGCGCTCGGCGGCATCCACGGTGGCCTCGGCGCTCTCGCGCACGGCTTGCTGGATCAGTCCAATGTTGAACGGCGTCGCGGGCATGTCGGGCTCCTCGGAACGTTCGTGGAGCGGCGCGGCAGGAGTCAGGCCGGGCCTGGGCGAACGTTCAAGATAGCCGCGTCAGTGCGCCCGCACGAATCACACCTCCAGGCGGTCGCCCGGGCGCGACACGACTGCGTAGAGCGCGGGCATGAGGAAGATGCTGATCAACAGTCGCGAGAACATCCCACCCACGATCACGAGCGCGAACGGACGCTGCGAGTCGGAGCCCACGCCGTGGGCCAGCGCGGCCGGCAGGAGCCCGAAGGCCGCTACCAGCGCCGTCATCATGATCGGCCGCAGGCGCAGCAGCGCAGCTTCGCGTGTGGCCTCGAGTATTCCGATTCCTCCCTGGCGCAACTCGTTGGCATATGAGATGTAGACCACGGCGGTCTGCACCGATACGCCGAAGAGCGCCAGGAAGCCGATCCCCGAAGACACGGAGAAAGGCGTTCCCG
Source organism: Gemmatimonadaceae bacterium (assembly GCA_036565945.1). GTDB lineage: Bacteria > Gemmatimonadota > Gemmatimonadetes > Gemmatimonadales > Gemmatimonadaceae > JADGGM01. The sequence goes on along the minus strand of DATCXG010000528.1, from coordinate 218 downwards.
TGACGAGCAGCGCCACCAGCCCGCCCACCGGCGCCGAAAGGACCACTCCGATCACAGTGATCAGCGGGAATTTGAAGTTGCTGTACAGCGCGAAGAGGAGGAGGAAGATCAACAGCACCGTCAGTGGTAGGATGACCTGGAGCTGGGACCGTGATGCCGTGTATTCCTTGTACTCGCCTCCCCACTCCACCCGGTAGCCGGAGGGCACCGGCACGGCC
>DATCXG010000524.1:0-4367 GCA_036565945.1 Gemmatimonadaceae bacterium | reverse complement strand
CCCCGCGAAAGCGGGGACCCATGTTCGCTCTGGGTAACATGGGTCCCCGCTTTCGCGGGGATGACAATCGAAGGGTCCCCGCTTTCGCGAGGATGACAGTTGGACAATTGGTGAGATGACGGCGCGGTATTCCGTACAGCGCTCTGGCCCGCTCGTCCCTCTCTCGGGCCGCCCCGTCCCGATTTCATTGCCGGAGCGTGCTCTCCCCGGAATAGTTCGTCCACCAACGCTGGACCCGTGACCCAAGTCGTCTCCGTGGTGTGTCGCACATCACGGCGGGCGGTTGGCGCGGCGTCCGCCATGCGAGGGTCTGTCGTACGGGGCTGGGGGGGTTCATGGACCGTATCGTCCTGCCAGAGTGTCGTCAGAGCTCGGCGCGATTTGCATCGCGCGCGGCCGCGCGACGTGCTGGCGGGACTTTTTGCATTTCCGGCACCCGAGTGCGTCACTGCCCCGCCCCGGGCAGCGCACGCGCGAATGCCCCGGCGAGCCACGACCCACCCACCGCCCGACACTCGACCCTCGCATCACAATCCATGACAACCGCAACGACCCGGAGGAATCATGCGACGTCGGTTGTTGGAACTCAGCGCCATACTGGGCGCGCTGGCGCTACTCGCGCCGAACGCGCGCGCCCAGCAGGAGGCGGTGCTCGCTGGAACCGTCACGAGTGAGGGAGGTGCTCCACTCTCGAACGCGAGCGTGTTCATCGAGCAGACGCGCGAAGGCACTCTCACCGGAGCAGACGGCGCCTATCGCCTCGTCGTCCCGGCCGCGCGCGTCAACGGACAGCAGGTAACGCTATCCGTTCGACTGATCGGATACCGGCAGGCGTCCGACACGCTCGCCCTCACGCCAGGCACTCACACGCACGACTTCTCGCTGGTGGCCAACCCGCTCAGGCTGGGCGAGGTCGTCGTCACCGGCCAGGGGCTCTCCACCACGCGTGAGAAGCTCGGCAACGTGATCAACACGGTCGACTCCGCGGCGATCTCCCGCTCGAACGAGAGCAACATCGTCAACGCGATCGCGGCGAAGGCGCCCAACGTGGAGGTCACCTCGCAGGCCGGTGATCCAGGCGCATCGTCGTACATCCGCATTCGCGGACCCAAGACCATCAGCGGCACGGGGCAGCCGCTCTTCGTCGTGGACGGCGTGCCGATCGACAACTCGACCCTCAACACCGAGGGCACGAGCCTCCAGGGTACCGTGGCGCCCAACCGCGCCTCGGACATCAACCCGGATGACATCGCGTCGATCGACATCCTCAAGGGTGCGGCGGCCGCGGCCATCTACGGCGCGCGCGCCGGCCAGGGCGTGGTACTCATCACCACCAAGAAGGGTCACTCCGGTCCCACACGTTACTCGCTGAGCTCGAGCTACTCGTTCGACGACGTGACCAATGGAATCCCGCTGCAGACCAGGTACGGCCTCGGCGGCCTCAATGATGCCGGCGTCCCAGAGCGCCCCGAGTGCAACAGCCTGAACCCCGGAGCCGGACTCGATTGCTACGCGGGTGTCACCACCAGCTTCGGCCCGGAGCTCCCGGCGGGTACGCCCACATATGACCACTGGGGCGATCTCTTCGACACGGGCCACACCTGGGACAACAACATCTCGATCTCGGGCGGCAACGACCGCACGCTCTTCTTCGTGTCGGGCGGCCGGACGAACACCACGGGCACCATGGTGGGCCCCAACAACAAGTACGACAAGACGACCGCGAGGGTCAACGCTTCGCACCGCGTCTTCGACAACCTGGACGTCGGGGTGAACGTCTCGTACGTGGACACGCGCGGGGACTACACCCAGATGGGGTCCAACGTGGATGGCCTGCTCCTCGGCTCGCTGCGTACCCCGCCCGAGTTCAACAACCAGGAGTACCTCGACCCCGAGACCAGGCTCCATCGCTCCTATCGGTTCCCCTTCCCGTCGCTGGCGTCGGCCACGATGAGCCGCGGGTACGACAACCCGTTCTTCGTCCTCAACGAGGACCTGAACAATAGCCAGCTCTCGCGCACCTACGGGAACCTCAACATCTCGTACGATCCGTTCGAGTGGCTGAACGTCAAGGAGACCTTCGGCGCCGATTACTACAACGACCATCGCCTCGAGGGCTTCCCGCTCACCAGCTCCGGTCAGCCCTCCGGGCAGGTATACCGCACGGACTTCACGAACTACCAGCTCGACCAGAACCTCATCGCCACCGCGACGCACACGTTCAGCCCGAGCTTCGCCGGCTCGCTGACGATCGGGCAGAACATCAATACTCGTAACTTCCAGCAGGTGCGGGTGCAGGGCATCACCCTGGTGGCACCGCAGCCCTTCAACCTGCTGAACACCATCAACTGGACGCCCAACGACTCCAGTGCGGAGGTGCACAGCGAGTCGTACTTCGCGCAGGCCACGGCCGATCTCTTCGACCGGCTGCACCTGACGGCGGCGGTCCGGAACGACGGCTTCTCCAGCTTCGGCTCGAGCTCGCGGCGGCACTGGTTCCCCAAGGCCAGCGCGGCGTTCACGCTCGTCGACAACACCGAGAGCGAGCCTGGCTTGCTATCGTTCGCCAAGCTGCGTGCGGCCTACGGCGAGACGGGGAGCGAGCCGCCGGCGTACTCCACCGACCAGGTCTACCTGGTGGGTCAGTTCATTTTCGACGCTGGTTGGGGCTCCCAACTCTTCGAGAATCAGGGTGGTAATGGCGGCGTGATACAAGGAACCACCAAGGCGCAGCCGAACCTCGGGCCGGAGCGCACCAAGGAGACAGAGGTTGGTGTGGATCTTGGCTTCTTCGGCGCCCGTGGTGACGCATCGATCACCCTCTACAACGATCGTACGGTCGGCGCGATCTTCCTCGCCCCGCTCGCCAACTCCACCGGCTTCGTGAACCAGGCCCAGAACGCGGGTACCATCCGCAACCGCGGAGTGGAGGTAGCGCTCAACATGCGCCCCATCATGAATCCCGACCTCACCTGGGAAGTGGGCTTGCAGTGGGCGCGCAACCAGAACCAGGTGCTCGACCTCAGCGGCCAGCAGTTCGTCGATCTCGCGAGCGGCGGCTACTTCGAGGGCGCCATCGCCACGGCGTGGAAGGGCTCCGGGCTCGGCGTGCTCCGCGGCGCCGATTTCGCGCGCTGCGGTCGCGGGCTCACGATCGACGGTGTCAACATCGATCAGGCCTGCGGCGGCGCACCCAGGGGCGCGCTCTACATCGCCGAGGATGGCTTCCCGATCCTCGATCCCACCAACCGCGTGATCGCCGACGGGAACCCCAAGTGGACCGGGAGCGTGAGGACCGCGCTCACCTGGCGCAAGATCCAGGTGTCCGGGCTGCTCGACATCAGGCATGGCGGGCAGACCTGGAATGGCACGCGTGGGGCGCTGACCTCCTTCGGAACCAGCGCGTTCACTCTGGACCGCGGCGTCCAGCGCACCTTCGGGAAGGACTTCATGCCCGGACCGGTGGGCGGACCCGGCGCCAACAACCCTGTCACGATCGATGAGAACTGGTACGCCGGCAATGGCGGAGGCTTCGGCCCCGTGGCCGCCCAGTTCATCGAAGACGCCAGCTTCGTGAAGCTGCGCGAGATCTCGGTGGCCTACACCTTCGACCAGCCGTGGGTGACGCGCAGCCTCGGCCTCTCGAGCGTCGACCTCAGGGTGGCGGGACGCAACCTGCACACCTGGACCGACTACACCGGCATCGACCCCGAGAGCAACCTCGGCGGCGCCGCTGTTCTCATCCAGGGAATCGACTACTTCAACAACCCGCAGACGCGCTCGTTCGTGATCTCGCTGGGCCTGAACCGCTAACCCGAGCCGAGAGCGAGACAATGTCAAATAGATACGCGAAGCTGGCGCTGAGCGTGCTGCTACCGGCGATGCTACTGGCCGGCTGCAGCGACTGGCTCACATCACCGAAGGCAGCGACGGACCCGAACAACCCCAGCACCGCGGGGCGCGACCAGCTCCTCGTGGGAGTCGAAACCGGGCAGACTGTCATCCAGACTGGTGACCTCGCCCGCCTGCTGAGCATGTGGGTGCAGTCGATGTCGGGTACCCAGCGGCAGTACAGCGTCCTCGATCTGTACCAGTTCGATGAGGACGCATTCTCGGCAGACTGGAATCTCGCGTACACCGGTGGTGGACTCATCGACATCAGGAGCTTGCAGTCGCAGGCGCTCGAAGTGGGTGACACGCTCTACGCGGGTATCGGATACGTGCTCGAGGCGCTTACGGTGGGAACCACCGCCGACGTCTGGGGAGACATCCCATATTCGCAAGCGGTCACCGACAGTATCTCGGCACCGGCGCTGGATCCCCAGCAGCAGGTGTATGCAACGATACAGGCGAAGCTCGACACGGCG
>DATCXG010000480.1:0-3393 GCA_036565945.1 Gemmatimonadaceae bacterium | reverse complement strand
GCACCACCACCACCCTAGCACCACCACCCCGGCAGGCCAATGAATAGAGGAGAGACGACATGAGATCCGTGCGTTGGTTGGCTCGGACGACTGCAGTATGCTTCGGCACGGTTCTGCTGCCCGTAGCGAGTGGCGCTCAGGGAACCGCGGGCGACTATGCGCGGGCCGAAGGGTTCCGCGCGAGGACGGCGGGCCTCGTGGTGAACGCACCCGACACGCCGGTGTGGCTTGCGCAGGGCGACCGCTTCTGGTACCGCAAGTCCGTTACGGGCGGCCACGCATTCGTGCTCGTCGATGCGAAAACGCTACACAAGGCGCCCGCCTTCGATCACGAGCGAATCGCGGCCGCGCTGACAACCGCGATGGGGAAGTCCATAACATCCACCACGCTCCCGTTCAGCCGCTTCACCTTTGCCGCTGACGGGAAGGCGATCGAGTTCGCGCTGGGCTCCGGACGCGGCGGCCCGGGTGCCGCCGCCGGGGCCGCACCTTGGCGCTGCACTCTCACCAGCTACAGCTGCGCCCAGGCCCCCGCGACCCCGAGAAACGGAACGCGCGAGCGGGGCTCGTGGGGCGGTGGCCTGTTTGGCGCTCCGCGGCCGCCCGTGAATACTCCGCACCTCTCACCCGACGGCAAGTGGGAAGCGCTCGTCCGTAACTTCAACGTCTACCTGCGCCCCGTTGGCACGGAGCAGGGAACGATGCTCAGCACCGATGGCTCCGAGGGAGACGCATACGATCCGGAGTCCATAGTCTGGTCGCCCGATTCGCGCCGGCTTGCGGCGTATCGCGTCCGGCCGGGGTACCAGCGCGAGGTGCACTACATCGAGTCGTCCCCGGACGACCAGCTGCAGCCCAAGCACTCCACGCTCGTCTACAACAAGCCCGGCGATGTGCTCGACACCGACCGCCCGGTGCTCTTCGACGTGCAGGCCCACACGCAGATCGTCGTGGACGACACGCTCTTCCCCAACGCGTACAACGTGACGCGGCTCGAGTGGCGCGATGACGGACATGCACTGACGTTCGAGTACAACCAGCGCGGGCACCAGGCCTATCGGGTCATCGAGATCGACGCCGCCACTGGCAAGACGCGCGCGGTGATCGACGAGCGCATGCCCACCTTCTTCGAATACTCCGCGAAGAAGTTCCGCTACGACATCGCCGATGGGAAGGAGATCATCTGGATGTCGGAGCGCGACGGCTGGAACCACCTTTATCTGTACGATGGTATCACCGGCCGTGTGAAGAATCAGATCACCCGAGGCGAATGGCTGGTACGCGGCGTGGACTGGGTGGACACCACCAAGCGCCAGATCTGGTTCAACGCCAGTGGCATGTACGCCGGGAAGGATCCGTATTTCGTGCACTACTACCGGATCAATTTCGACGGCACCGGGCTTACCCCGCTGACTGACGCCGACGGGATGCATACGGTCAGCTTCTCGCCCAACCATGCATACTATGTAGACCTGTGGTCGCGCGTGGACCTGCCGCCGGTCATGCAGCTCCGGCGCACGCGCGATCGCGCGGTGCTCATGGATCTCGAGCACGCGGATGCCTCTGCGCTGCTCGCCACCGGCTGGCGGCCGCCAGAGGTGTTCACGGCCAAGGCGCGCGACGGGAAGACCGACATCTGGGGCGTGATGATCCGCCCCACGAATTTCGACTCACTGAAGACGTATCCCGTCATCGAGAATATCTACGCCGGACCCCAGGGCTCCTTCGTGCCGAAGACCTTCAGCACGCAGTCTGGAATGCAGGCGCAGGCGGAGCTCGGCTTCATCGTCGTGCAGATCGACGGAATGGGGACGTCGAACCGCTCCAAGGCGTTCCACGACGTGGCCTGGAAGAACCTGAAGGATGCCGGCTTCCCGGACCGGATCCTGTGGCACAAGGCTGTCGCGGAGAAGTACCCGTACTACGACATCACGCGCGTGGGGATCTACGGCACCTCGGCCGGGGGACAGAGCGCCCTGGGCGCGCTCCTCTTCCACCCCGAGTTCTACAAAGCAGCCGTCTCCGCGGCTGGCTCCCACGACCAGCGGATGGACAAGATCTGGTGGAACGAGCAATGGATGGGGTGGCCCGTGGGGCCGGAGTATGCCGCATCGTCCAACGTCGATAATGCGTATCGCTTGCAGGGGAAGCTCCTCCTCGTGGTCGGGGAGATGGACACGAATGTCGATCCCTCTTCCACCTTCCAGGTGGTGAACGCACTGATCAAGGCGGACAAGCACTTCGACCTTCTCCTGGTACCTGGCATGGGCCATGGGTCGGGCGGGGCATACGGTGAGCGGAAGCGCTTTGATTTCTTCGTGCACAACCTCCTCGGCGTGGAGTCGCCGGACCGCAATCGCGAACCGATCGTAGCTTCAGGCGACGGTCACTAGCCATCAACTCGCCGGGGATCTCCTGCAACACAAACTCACGCAGCGCAAGCCACGCCTCGGTGCTCGAGGCACTCTCCCCAACCACGGAACGCAACGATGCGAGTGACCCAACTACCCAAGCCCCTGGCGTTGGTGTTGCTGATCTTCCCGCTCTGGACCGCCCCGGCACATTCCCAGCGCCGCGGCGATTCGACCTCCGGCCCTCCCAAGGCTGAGCAGCCCCAACCCCTCAGGTTCCACTACATGGGACCGCCGAGCGCGGGGAGGATCTCCGCCATCGTTGGCGTGCCGGGCGACACCACCACCTACTATGCCGGTGCGGCGTCGGGCGGGATCTGGAAGAGCACTGATGGCGCCAGGACCTTCGCTCCCGTATTCGATGACCAGCCCGTGCAGGCCATCGGTGCGCTGGCCGTAGCGCCATCGCAGCCATCCACTGTCTGGGCGGGGACCGGCGAGGCGTGGGCGATCCGCGATGCCGATATCATGGGCGACGGTGTGTACAAGTCGGTGGACGCCGGTGCCACCTGGCAGCACATGGGCTTGCCCAACACCGGGCGTATTGGCCGCATCATCGTGCACCCCACCAATCCCAGGGTCGTTTTCGTCTGCGCGCTGGGGCAGATCACCGGGACCGGAACCGATCGCGGTGTCTTCCGCACCGAGGACGGTGGTCAGACGTGGAAGCGAGTGCTCTTCGTCGACCCCAACACAGGATGTTCTGGGCTCGCGATGGATCCGCACGATCCGAATACTCTGTTTGCCGGGACCTGGCAGGTGGTGATGCACACCTGGGCCATGACCAGCGGTGGTCCGGGCAGTGGCGTATACGTCTCGCGCGATGGCGGCACGAAGTGGAGCCGGATCAGCGATCCAGGCCTGCCCAAATCGCCGCTCGGCAAGATCGATGTGGCGGTGGCTCCATCCGATTCGAAGCGCGTCTATGCGCTGATCGAGACTGCCGGACAGGGATCACTCTGGCGGTCGGATGACGGCGGCC
>DATCXG010000473.1:0-5039 GCA_036565945.1 Gemmatimonadaceae bacterium | reverse complement strand
GGCTGGAGCGTAGCCACATAGCCGTCCATCTCGCGCGGGCCCATCTGGTGTACGGAGAGTGGCTGCGCCGCGAGAACCGGCGTGTAGATGCACGCCAGCAACTGCGTACCGCCCACGATATGCTCGGGCACTTCGGCGCCGAAGCGTTCGCCGAGCGCGCCCGCCGCGAGCTTCTCGCAACGGGCGAGACGGTGCGCAAACGCACAGCCGAGTCGCGCGACTCGCTCACTGCTCAGGAAGTTCAGGTCGCTCGGCTCGCCGCCGAAGGGCACACGAACCCGGAGATCGGCGGCCAGCTCTTCATCAGCCCACGGACAGTCGAGTATCACCTGAGCAAAGTGTTCACCAAGCTCGGCGTCGCCTCGCGCAGAGAGCTCCGTGGCGCGTTCCGGGAGCCAACGCGGTCGGCCTCAGCGATGATCTAGGCGGCACGCCCGGGTCTAACGAGCCCGCTCCAGCAACGCCTCCAGCTTCTCGAACGACCCCGTCCATCCCCGGGTCATTCCAGCCTTTGCATTGCTGAACTCCTCCGCCTCTTCCGGCGTGGCGGCGCCGTGGATCTCCCACTTCACGGTCACGAGCGTGCTGTTGGGGCTCTCGGAGGTGAGCTCGACGTTCGTGAGCATGCGCTCGGGCCAGACCGGCGAGAGCGGATGACGCGAGACGTTCTTGTGCTCGTCGCAGAACCACTGGGTGTACACGATCCGGTCAGGGCGAGCGATCTCCAGGTACTCCATCCGTCCGTAAAAGGTGATCTCATCCCCGTCGGTCATCGACCAGAAAGTGATACCGCCCTCTCTGATGTCGGGCTCGATGAAGTGCATCGTGAACCCTCTGGGCGGAAGCCACTCTGCGAGATGCTGGGGATCGGTCCACATCTCGAAGACACTGTCGATGGGTGCGTCGAAGGTGTGGTTGATCACGAACACGTCTCTGTTCGACGTCTCCACCTCGAGGTACTCCGCCAGGCGATCCCAGGTGGAGTTGCCGCCGACCTCCCTGATGAACTTCTTCGTGTCGCGCGCCGCCTGGGCGGTGGGGAGTGTCATGCGCATGTCCATGCGCGTCGTGCCGCCCACGTCGGTGAAGTCGACGGTCACGCGGAAGAGCGGCGGCCGATCATCGTTTGCACCATGGTCGTACACGAGGCGGGAGAGGGGGACCACCTCGATGTACTGGGCCTTGTTGGGGTAGTCGACGCCATCGGGCCCGTGCATGGTGTACACCCAACTCCCGCCCGGCCGCAGATCCTTGCTGTGCGTGGTGAGCGTGAAGCCGCGCGGCCCCCACCATTGAGCGACCTGCTCGGGATCGGTCCATGCGTCCCACACCATCTGCACGGGAGCGTCGTAGAATCGAGTGATCGCGATCTCGTTGGCGTTAGCGGTTGCGGTCATTCTTCTTTCCTCGCTTCTTCTGGCGTGAGGTGACGCTCTTCAGGTAGGCGTCCAGACGATCGAAGCTCTCTTCCCAGAACTGCCTGTAGTAATCGATCCAGTCGGCGGCATCCCTGAGAGGGGCCGCCTGTAGGCGGCACGGCCGGTACTGCGCGTTGCGTGTGCGCTCGATCAGACCTGCCTTCTCGAGGACCTTCAGATGCTTCGAGACGGCGGGGAGAGTGATCTCGAACGGCTCGGCGAGCTCGTTGACCGATGCCTCTCCCTTCGACAGGCGCGCCAGGATGGCACGCCGCGTGGGGTCGGCGAGCGCGGAGAACAGCTGGCTCAGGGGATCGGTGCTCAACGTGTTCTCAGTGCTCGCTCGGGGCGCTGGTATCGCCGAGGAACTCCTCGATGATCTCGAGCGCGGGATAGTCGTAGTGTCCGGGCTTCACGGTGGTGATCTCGCCCATGTAATCGCCATGACCGCCGGGGAGGATCACGAGCGTGGCGTGCTGCATCGCGCGGTACATCTCGACGGCGTGCTCGGGACGCACCACATCGTGATCGCCGACCATGATGAGGGCGGGGGCCTGGATGGAGCCGATGTCCGCTTCACTGATGTCGGGGAACGACCGCATCCGGGCCACGTCCCTGTCGATCATGGTGTGGAGCGCCGCGGTGTCGGGGTTGATCTGCAGGTAGGCATCCGCGAGCTGCCGCGGCATCTCGTCGTAATCGATGTGACCGAACGAATCCCAGAGCCACTGATAGGCGCCATCCTTCCGGTACATGGTGGACGCCACAATGATTTTGCGGATCAGCCCCGGGTGGCGAATGGCGATCTGCAGCGTGGTGCTGGCGCCGTTGCTGAAGCCGAAGATATCGGCCTGGCGGATGCCGAGCTGCTGGAGGAGCGCAGCTACGTCATCGGCATCCTGCTCGAAGCTCAGCGGGCGGTCTATGTCGGCTGTGTGTCCATGCGCCTGCAGCTCCACGGCGATGACCCGGTGCGACTTCGCGAGCGCTGGGAGAATTCTGCCGAAGGTCGTCCCGATGGTGGATCCCCCGCCGTGGATGAGCACGAGTGGGAAGCCCTCGCCGTGCACCTCGTAGTACATCTTCAGACCGTTGACGTTGGCGTAGTTGCCAACACCCTGCGCGGCCGAGCCGCCAGTGGATCCGAGCATGATGAGTAGGGGGAGAAGTGCTCGCATGGATAGTCCGTCAGTATTTCACGAACTGGTTAATTAACCGAACGAGAAAATACGACAGAGTTTCAGCGTTGTCAATACCGGCGCGGTGTGGGTCCCGTCGTGGAGACAATGATTACGGGACGGAAGCAAATCGGAACGCCGTACTTGTCGGCACCCCCACGCCCTACGGCCTAGATTGCGAACCATGTCTCACATTCGCATAGAGGCTTTCACACCGGACATGGTTGTCGAAGCATCGCGCGCCGGATCAGCCGGCTGAGCCATCACGCCAGGAACCACTCTGTGAACGATCTCCATCGCTGTCCCTGGGCGGGGAACGACCCGCTGATGCGTGCGTATCACGACGAGGAGTGGGGCGTTCCCCAGCGCGACCCGCGCATGCTCTGGGAGATGCTGATGCTCGAGGGCTTTCAGGCCGGTCTGGCCTGGATCACGGTCCTCAGGAAGCGCGATGCCTTTCGCAAGGCGTTCGCTGGCTTCGATCCGATGAAGGTTGCGCACTTTAGTGAGCGCGACGTCGGGCGCCTGCTGGCCGACCCCGGCATCATCCGCGCACGCGCCAAGATCGAGGCGACCATCCAGGGCGCCCGCATCTACCTCGAAATGGCGGAGCGAGGCGAGAGCTTCTCGGACTTCTGCTGGTCGTTCACCGGTGGTGAAGTGCTCCGGGGCGACGGTCGCAGCGTGATCGCATGGTCGCCGCTCTCGGAGCGGATCTCGAAGGAGATGAAGCGCCGCGGCTTCAAGTTCGTGGGGCCGACGATCGTGTACGCCTGGATGCAGGCGGTGGGGATCGTCAACGACAACGCCATCGATTGCTTCCGGCGGGAGCCGACGACCTAGCCACCCACGCTGCGAGCCGCGGACGTACCGGCTCGCAGCATGGGCACGCGATCGCTCAGTGCACCCCGCCCATCAGCCCGCGCACCGGCTTGATGATCGCGAACGCGACGATGGACGCGCCGAGGCACACCGCGGCGATCACGCCGAAGAGCTGCGGGAGAGGCGCCGTCGAGATGAAGCCGGCAGCGTAGCCCGCCACCTTGTTCCCCAGCGAGTCGGCGAGGAACCAGACTCCGAGCATCGAGCCGACGATCTTGACCGGCGAGAGCTTGGTGAACACGGACAGCCCCACGGGCGAGACGCAGAGCTCACCGAGCTCCTGGATGAAGTAGCAGGCGATGAGCCAGAGGGGGCTCACGCGTATGCTCGGCGCGGCCTCGAGGTGGAACGCGGGGATCATCAGGAGCACGAACGACAACCCGATGAAGAAGAGGCCGAAGGCGAACTTGGCGGGCGTGGACGGCTCGCGGTTGCCGAGTCGGGTCCAGAGCCAGGCGAACATCGGTGAGAGCACGATCACGAAGATCGCCTGCACGGAGAGGAACCAGCTCGAAGGGAAGCTGAAGCCGAGGATCGACGTGCGCGTGAAGCGGTCGCCGAAGAGGTTCAGCGTGGAGGCGGCCTGCTCGTACGCGCCCCAGAAGATGGCGGCGAAAACGAAGAACACGGCCATCGCGCCGAGCCGCTTCCACTCGACCCTGGTGAAGCCCCAGAACAACGGCTCCGTCGCGGCCGATGTCGCTGTCGTGCGCTTGCGTTCCTCCGCGACAGCGCGCGCCTCGTGCCGCTGCCGTGCCAGCCGCTCCACGGCGGGCTGCAGCCGCTTCCTCCCCGCGACGTACTGGATGAGGCCGAGCGTCATCCCGATCCCGGCGCAGGCAAAGCCGAGGTGCCAGTCCACCCGCTGCGCGAGATAACCGGCGATCAATGGCCCCAGCGCGGCCCCCAGGTTGATCCCCATGTAGAAGATCGAGAAGCCCGCGTCGCGGCGCGCATCGTCGGTCTCGTAGAGCGAACCGACGATTCCGCTCACGTTCGGCTTGAGCAGGCCGGTCCCGATCACGATCAGCCCCAGTCCCGCGTAGAAAAAGGGTAGAGGGTGGAAGGCTAGAGTGAAGTGGCCAAGCGCGATGATGATCCCGCCGATGAGGACACTCTTGTACTGCCCGAGCCATCGGTCGGCGATGATGCCTCCGAGGATCGCCGCCGCCCACACACTCGCGGTATATGTACCGTACACGGAGCCCGCGTGCCTGTCGTCGAAGCCAAGCACGTGCACCATGTAGAGGATGAGGAAGGCTCGCATCCCGTAATAGCTGAAGCGCTCCCACATCTCGGTGAAGAAGAGCGTGGAGAGGCCACCCGGATGCCCGAAGAAGCTGACATCGAGGGCACCGGCGCGGGAATGGTCTGTGAGGGGATCGGCCAGGGGGCCGGGACGTAGCGAGTTGGGAGGGTCGGGAATGGTCGTCATGGTTTCTCGGTGAGGTGCATGATGCTCGCAGGTGGGCGCGCGTGCGTCAACCGCTGTCACGGCCGAGCCTCCGGCCGGCGACAGCTCGTGGCGATGGCGGACGGCAGCGTGGACGCGCTGCGCCGG
>DATCXG010000464.1:0-7998 GCA_036565945.1 Gemmatimonadaceae bacterium | reverse complement strand
TCGGCGCCCCGTCATCCACGAAGGGCCCGCGATCTCCTCGATCCCGTCAGCCACGCGGAGCCCGCCTTCACTCGGAGTCCACCCGCGGCTCGAAATGCAGAAGGCGCTCATCGTGCGATGAGTTGGTGGGCCACAAGAGTTTGCTTGCGTCCAAGCGCCGGCGCGCACAGCATAGAGGCGATCGGGTGCGGGCTAACGAGGCTCACATTGGGAGGAGATCGCAATGTCCAGGACTGTAATGCTCATTCATGGAGCATGGATGACACCGGCCGGCTGGGATCTATTCCGCGGACGCTATGAAGCACTCGGCTATACCACCGTCGCGCCCGCGTGGCCCCTGATGAATGCGCCGCTCGAGCAGTTGCGGGAGTCTCCACATCGCTATCTCGCGAAGCTGACGGTGGGCAAGCTCGTGAGCCACTACGAAAGACTCATCAGAGCCTTACCCGAATCTCCAATCATCATCGGCCATTCCTATGGCGGATTGGTCACGCAACTGTTGCTGGACCGAGGATTGGGGGTGGCAGGTGTGGCGCTGGATCCGGCCCCAATCCGCGGCGTTCTCCCATCACCGCGCGTGCTTCGGTCGGCGCTTCCGGTCTTTCTCCACTGGGCCAGTTGGAATCGTGTGCTGAAGATGAGCTTCAGGACCTTCGCCACGACATTCGCGCAGACGCTGCCGGAGGCAGAGAAGCGACCGGCGTATGACAAGTACGTCGCTCCCACCCCCGGCCGTCTCTATTACCAGGCCGCGCTGGGCATCGGCACTGGCATCCATCCCAGAAACCCGGAGCGCGCACCGTTGCTTCTGTGCGTGGGCGAGAAGGATCTGATCATCACACCAGCCGTCGTTCGAGCGGCCTTCAAGAAGCAACAGAAGGCGCCTTCCGCCACCGCGTTCAACTCGTTCCCGGGTCGGTCACACTTCCTGTTCCACGAGCCCGGTTGGGAGGAAGTCGCCGACTACGCTATCACCTGGGCGAGCGAGAACGCGCGCAAGACGCCGTAGGTGAACCGCGCGCTAGCCCGAGAGAACAGATCGCGGCGACTTGGTAGAGCCGCGTGGCATCACACTCATACAATCATGGTGGCGCGCTCGGAGGAGCGCGCCTCTCGATGGTGAAGCGGGCCATGAAGTTTACGGAGTCGGCACCGTGCTGGAGCAGGATCCGTTTAGCGAGCTGCTTCCGGTCCTCAGTGGGAGCCAGAACTCCGAGCACGAAGTGGCCGTGGCGCAGAGCTTCTTCATAAATATCCTTGAGTCTCATCTCGTCGTTCGTCACACCGAGCGCTTCGGCAATACGGATTGCCACGCCGGCCAGTCCGCCCCGCCCAGTTATCTCATCCAGGCTGTCGGCGGCCGCGCGACCGGTAGCGACATGGATCTCCGAGGTGAGGAATCCTCCGCCGGTCAGTGTCCTGGCCGCCGCAACGACTTGCTCCTCCGTGTAGAGCACGCCGACGACGTGATTCTTGGGGTAGCCGCGACTCGGCGGAGTGCGCGGGAAATCGACCGAATGACCGCCGGTCGGCACGGCCGAGTCCCAGTCACGATGGACATCGGGCATGTTGCCTCCGTCAAAAAGTACAGCTTGCACAGAGTACAGCTTGCGAGCAGTACCACCTCTCTTATCGCGGGTTTCATACCAGCCAGGGGGGATAGCGCCAGCAGTTACGGCGGCTCCTTCACTCCAGATCACCCAGCCCGGTCCTGCGACTGTGGTCCGCCTGGACAAAGCCCTTCCCTGCCCTGCTTGCTCCGCTCGAAGCGCCAACGGTTGAGTGCCGTCTCGATGGCGGCGCGGCCACCACTTTCGATAGCCTGGTCGCGTTTCTCGACATACTCACCGCGCTGCATGGAGCTCATGCTCCAGAGTCGTCATGATGCCAGCGAGAGTCTCGCCCAGCGGAGCGTCGATCCGGATCGTCGCCTGCGCATCCCCCCGCGTTACACCGCGCGTCACGATCGCCACGGGCAGCCCGTGCTCCGCGGCGCGTAACACGAAACGGTAGCCAGACATGACCTGCAGTGAGGATCCCAGCACCACCAACCCGTCAGATTGATCCACGGCTGCATAGCACCGCGCCACAACCGACTTGGGCACGGATTCGCCAAAGAACACGACGTCCGGCTTGAGCAGATCGGAGCCGCACACCAGACAATGCGCCAGGCGGAACTCGCGGACAGACTCCTCCGGCAGCACCACATCACCGTCGGGACGCAGCTCGTATTCCGCGACGGCGAAGTCTGGGTTGGCCTCGCGCAGCCGGCGATCGAGGTCTATCCGAGCCGACAAGCCGCCGCACTGCAGGCACACCACGCGCTCCAATCCACCATGCAGCTCCACCACGTCGCGAGCACCGGATCTCTGGTGCAGACCATCCACATTCTGAGTGATGATCGAGCGCAGCAGGCCACGCTGCTGCATCGCGGTCACTGCTCGATGGCCGTCGTTGGGCGCGGCCGCGACGAACCGTGGCCAGCCCACGAAGCTACGCGCCCAGTAACGCTGCCGGTTGGTCGCGGAGGCAACGAAGTCGCCATACATCATGGGCGTCACTCTGCGCTTGCCATCGGGAGTGCGGTAATCCGGGATACCGGACTCGGTTGACAGCCCCGCACCAGACAGCACCACGACATTGCCGCGGCGCAGCATATCCACCAACCGCTCGAGCGAATGCGCTTCCTTCATCCACTGATGATAGCCGGTCATACAGGCCGCGACTCCATCATGGCGCGAGTCCCACGCTCACCACGCTCCCTACGTTCCCTGCGATCCCCACGCTTCCTGCACTCTCCACGGTCCCTGCACTCTCCACGATCCGTGCGCTCCCCAGGCCGTACCTCGCTGGACGATAGTGCTGCCCAGTTGTCGAACTATTACCGTCGGCGCGGCACGCTGGCGCGGTAGATCCCGTAAACCAGTACGAACAGCAGCAGGACGCCTGGCCACGCCAGGTCGCGTACCCCCGCGAACGCCATCACATCCGCCCGACCCGAGATCACGATCGGGATAGCCATGCCGATACCCACGAGCGCCTCGCCGGTGATCAGCCCCGATGAGATCAGCATGCCGCGCTGCTCGATCTCCTTCCTCGCATCCTCAGCTGCCTCGCCACTCCCCCACGCGCTGCGCCGTTGCACCCGCTGCACGAACCAGGCGACAACTCCGCCGAGGAAGATGGGCACCGCCAGCTCGAACGGCAGATAGATCCCGATGGCCACGGCCAGCACCGGGACACGGAATGAGCTACGCCGTCTCTCCAACAGGAGATCCAGCGCGATTATCGCTACGGCGAGGACCATCCCGATGGCGACCATCCCCCACGGCAGCCCACCTCGGAATACTCCCTCTGCTACCGACTGCATCAGCGTCGCTTGAGGCGCGGTGAGCGACTGCGGATGCGCCATAGTGGCCGGGCCGATACCATAAGCATTGAGCAGCAGGTTGAGCACCGGCGCCATCACCAATGCCGATACCAGCGTGCCCACGATGAGTATCACCTGCTGCTTCCACGGTGTGGCCCCCACCAGATGGCCGGCCTTCAGGTCGTGAAGATTGTCGCCGGCAATCGCCGCCGCGCATGCAACCACTGCCGCTATCAGGATCGCCGCCGCCGGCCCGTGAGTCACCTCCCGCCCGAACAGCCCGAGGATCACCAGCGCCGAGAACAGCAGCGTGGCGATCGTCACGCCCGAGATCGGGTTGTTGGACGAACCAACAAGGCCAGTCATGTATCCCGAGACGGCCGAGAAGAGAAACCCGGCGACCACCATGATGACCGCCATGGTCAGACTCATCGCCACGCGGCCGATCAGGAAGTGGTATAGAAAGTAGAGCGGGATGATAGAGAGCAGGATGGCAGCTATCACCCACTGCATCGGCAGATCCTGGTCGACGCGATCGCGCTCCCTTCCCTCCTTCATCTCACGGTAGGCTGCGAGCCCCGACCTCACACCGGAGAGGACGCTTCCACGAATGCGCAGCAGCGCCCATAGACCGCCTACCACCATCGCGCCCACACCCAGATATCGCGTCTCCGTCGACCAGAGCTGCCCCGCGAGCTCCGCAGCCGACATGTCGACCGGAGCACCGCGCGCCCAGACCAGAATCGGGATCGCCACCAGCCAGTTGATCGCACCGCCCAGGAATATGAGCACCGCGATGTTGAGCCCGACTATGTAGCCAACACCGAGGAGCGCCGGCGACAAGTTCGAGCCGGCGTAGGCAATCGTCCGGCGTCCGAATAGATACGTCGCACCTTCGGCGGTTCCCGCGATGAGCCGCAGTCCAGTCTGGGAGAACTTGAAGAGCGCGGCGGCGATCGCGGCCCAGACGACGAACTTGACGCCGGTGCCCCCCTTGTCTCCCGTCTCCAGCACCTCCGCGCAAGCCACACCCTCCGGGAACTGCAGCGGCTGCTCGACGATCAGCGCCCGTCGTAGCGGGACCGTGAAGAGCACACCGAGCACGCCGCCGAAGCCGGCAATCAGGAAGGTCTGCAGAAAGTCGAACTGCGCCCAACGTCCGAGCAACACCAGCGCCGGCAGCGTGAAGATCACGCCGGCCGCGAGGCTCTCCCCCGCCGAGGCGCAGGTCTGGACGATATTGTTCTCCAGGATGTTGGAGCGCCGGAAGAGGCGCAGCACAGCCATGGAGATCACCGCCGCCGGGATGGATGCCGACACCGTCATACCGGCGAACAGCCCCAGGTAGGCGTTGGCGCCGGCGAGGATGACGGCGAGTATCACGCCGAGGATCACCGCCTTGACCGTGATCTCGGGGAGACTCTGCGAGCTAGGGACGTAAGGTCCGCGGGTCACGGGCGTGGGTGCTATCGCCATGAGAATTCCTCGGAGGTAGATGCGTCCGGACTGCCAGATAGCGGCAAGAAGCTCGGGGCCGCGCTGAGTATGCGCTCCTACTGCGCCGGCGGCAACCAGCCGGCGCGTCGCGGCCAACCCTTGAAGCGCACGCGTCGGTACCATATCGTCGTAGCCACCATGCGGCCACTTTGCCTATTCATTCTCCTCATGACAGTCGGCTGCTCTCGAGGGACTGTCAGTGGTGAGCTGGTGGACTACGCCACCGGCGAGCCGATAGCTGCCGCGAGCATCACGGCGCACTCGAGAGGGTGGGGGATCAGCAACAAGCAGCTAGTCTGGGACAAGAGCTACACGGCGGGCGTAGACACCGACACAGCGGGGAAATTCATCGTGTCTGCACCAGGGCCACGATTCCTCACGCTCGGCGGGACAACACTCTCGGTGGAAGCGACTGGTTATCAGCGCCTAGCAGAGATCCGCGTTTCAGGAAAGGAGCCACTGCTTCTGCAAACGGTACGATCGGTACCGCGAACCGAACGAGTGCCCGGCGGCATCGCTTACATCGGTATCACCGAGAGCGGGCGCCCCTTCGGCTGGATCTTCGCCGAGGACCGCCCCACCCTCGACAGACGACTCGCCGACATCTTCCCTCTCGACTCCGTGGGAGCGAGCGCGCCCACCGTCACACTCGCGGCTGGAGAGCGGGGCGGGCTGCTCTTCCTCTCCCGTGAAGAGCAGCACATCGCTACGACATCGCACGGGATGTTCCTCCGTTATACGGACACGGCACCGCTCGACGGTTACCGTCCAGCCATCACGATCGATCCGCGCGGCGCCGGCGGAACGATCTTCGTGCGGACCGCCAACAACCGGTTCGCCAAGATGGCCTTCGCCACACCACTCTCCACCATGCGCGGGCGGATCGCGGCCGAGGGAATCGAGGAGCCCGCTGCCTGGGCACTATCACTGGCGTTCGCCTACAACCCATTTCCGGGCCATTCACTCGCCTACGACCCCGGTGAGACGTCGGGTGTAGTCGATCCCGCGATCGCAGGAGCCGCCGCGGATCTCCCCTCGCAAGGTGAACCGTCGCGGGGGCCGCGCCGCTATCTCATAGAGGTCGTGGACACGTCTGGCGCGGTCATCGACTCGGTCACCGTCAGGCTCGTGCCAGGCATTCCCGTCGACGCGGGCGATGTCGCCCAGGCAGGATACCGCTTCGGGAACATCACCCTTCGTTACGGCGCCGACGGTCTTCCCAACGTCCGCATGAGCATCGAGAGCCGCGCGGCGGTGTACAACACCGCGGACATCATACCCAACAGTCGCTTCGCGGTGCGCACAGAATTCCACGACTACTCCAGCGAGAACAAGGCCGTGCGCCGCGAGCTGCGGATCATCGAGGTACGGTAGACCAGGCACGAAAGCCATCAGAGACATGGTGCACGATCTCGCCAAAATAGAATTGGGCGCATCGCTGTATTGACCGTGGGATGGCAGCCGGTGAGCATCGTCGCTCTATTGACCAAGGTCACCGGAGGCGCTCACGATCCCACCAGCACGCCAGCCGCCGGAGCGACCATCGCGCTCTGGAACGTGGGTGCGTTGCGGGACACGCGAGGGGCATAGGGGCTCGTGCGTGAATTACTGAGGAAGCCGCGGGGAAACGCGGTATGGTGCGATCGTGATTAGGTAGCGTGCCAGATCCACATAACGCGGCGGCGGTACGGCCGGAAGGGGTACAAGCAGCAATGTCGTGGGATGTTAGCGCATCTGTCGTCCGAGATACTGTCGAAATAGGTCGCTTGGTAACATGTTCGAAAAGAAATAGGTAGTTCTGTATAATTGGCGTTATGCCGCCGGCACGCGAGAACTGATTAGTTGGTTCTTTCTCGCAAATCGAGCGCGTCTCGCCTATTCGGCCACGATTCGAGCGCGATGGTGAGGCCGAGGTCGTGGACCTGCCGCGCCAGCGGTCTGGAAGGCTCGGCGTGGTTGCAGGGCCACCATGTTCGCGCCTGTATGCCTAATGAGAGACGGACGGCTCTGGCGCATGGTGAGCCGGAAGGAAGTGGTCGCTCCACGAGCCTGCCGACCCAGCCCTTGGCGGGTCGGGCCGCGGTATAACGAGACGCTGCAGCCGACGGCGCCTATAGGGCCAACCGGTGAGCGCCTGGCGAGTTCGACTTGAGGGATGCATCATCGTGGTCGCTCAGTTGCGCGCCGCGGCTGAGCTCCGCGTTAGCACGACACGCAAACCCAACGGATGGGAATTTGATTGGGCGCAACGCGGAGACTGAGCACCGTGTGCCGGGCCGAAAGAACAACGAGCATCGACTCTCTATGAGCCCATCTCGCCACGAGCCAGGTGCGCCGACCCGGTGAGTGGACGGCCCGAGCATCTCGAACGGGCATCCGGTTCCTCGCCACGCGCCTGCGCCACGAGCCGGTCTCGCGAGTGCTGGCCAAGAAGATTGCGATCGAGCCATCCCGGTTGTGCGCCACGCGCCTGCGCCGGGGCCCGGTGTAGCAGGAGCGAGGTGGCAGGGTCGATGTTTGGCCTCCGTGGCCGTTCCGGTATGTACGTAGGGCGTGCTAACGAATCGTTGCACCGGACAAGCGCAAGGAGTCGTCAATGTGAGTGGCTGGCGAGTCCGCCTCGGATCAAGCATCATCTCGCCTGGAAGGCCGGCGCTTGCCGGTGAACTCTGCGTTATACCGAAGGCACGAGAGAACTGATTGGTTGTTCTCCTCTCGTAGCTCGAGCGCATCTCGCTTCCTCGAGCTACCAGTCGGGTGGGTTGGCTAGATCGAGGTGGCTGGCCGGAAGCGCCAGCGGTCGGGACGCTCCGCTGCATCGCCGGGCCAACGTGTTCGCGCTTGGCGAGTCAGACTCGGAGCGAGCGGCTCTCGCCTGGAGGGTCGCGCGGAAGCGGCTGCTCGACGAGCCTGCTGACCCCGCCCTCGAGGGGAGGGCCTCGGTATAACGAGGCGCTGAAGTGGACGAGCGCGGATATTGTGGAAGTCGTTGTGGTTGATCGCCTGGCGAGATCGCCTCGCATTCAGCATCGTTCTGCTGGTGAGCGATCGCTCGCCGCTTAGCTCTGCGTTAGGCCTCCACAATGTTTTCGGTATGGACGAGTTACAGCGGCAGGTCGCCAACCTTCGTG
>DATCXG010000461.1:0-2910 GCA_036565945.1 Gemmatimonadaceae bacterium | reverse complement strand
GACGGAGATCTTCGAGACGGGGATCAAGGTCATCGATCTGATCGCTCCTTTCGTGAAGGGCGGCAAGATCGGTCTCTTCGGCGGCGCCGGCGTGGGCAAGACGGTCATCATCCAGGAGCTCATCAACAACGTGGCCAAGGGTCACGGCGGCCGCTCGGTGTTCTGCGGCGTGGGCGAGCGGACGCGCGAGGGGAACGATCTCTATCTGGAGATGAAGGAGTCGGGCGTCATCGATTCGGCGGCGCTCATCTACGGGCAGATGAACGAGCCACCCGGCGCGCGCCTCCGCGTGGGTCTGACCGGCCTCACCGTGGCGGAGTACTTCCGCGACGTGGAAGGGCAGGACGTGCTCGTCTTCATCGACAACATCTTCCGCTTCACGCAGGCGGGCTCCGAGGTTTCGGCACTCCTCGGACGCATGCCGAGCGCGGTGGGCTATCAGCCCACGCTGGCCACGGAGATGGGCGATCTGCAGGAGCGGATCACCTCCACGAAGACCGGCTCGATCACGTCGGTGCAGGCGATCTACGTGCCCGCCGACGACATCACCGATCCCGCGCCCGCCACCGCGTTCGCGCACCTCGATGCCACCATCGTGCTCTCGCGTGCACTCACCGAGATCGGGATCTACCCCGCGGTCGATCCACTGGCGTCGACGTCGCGAATTCTATCGGCGCAGTACGTGGGCGAGCGGCACTACAACGCTGCCTTCGCGGTGCTCGGAATTCTCCAGCGCTACAAGGAGCTGCAGGACATCATCGCGATCCTCGGCATGGAGGAGCTCTCGGAGGATGACAAGCGGATCGTGGCGCGCGCGCGTCGCGTCCAGCGCTTCCTCTCGCAGCCCTTCACCGTGGCGCAGCAGTTCACGGGCTTCGAGGGCAAGTACGTGAAGCTCGAGGACACCGTGGAGTCGTTCGAGCGGGTGGTGTCGGGCGAGTTCGACGAGCTTCCGGAGCAGGCTTTCTACATGGTGGGTGGTATCCAGGAAGCGGTCGAGAAGGCCAAGACCCTCAAGAGCTGAGTCGATCGATGCTGAACGTATCGGTGATATCACCGGAGGCGACGCTGTTCACCGGTGATGCGGAATCGGTGGTCGCCCCCGCTTTCGACGGTGAGGTGGGAATCCTCACCGGCCACGCGCCCATGATCACGGCGCTGGGGCGTGGAACGCTCCGCGTGCAGAATTCCGGGAACGTTCAGCAGTTCGACGTCGATGGCGGATTCCTTCAGATCGTGGACAATCAGGTGCGAGTGGTGACCGAGCACGCGGAGCAGCACCGCTGAGCCGGTCCAGTTTCGACATCCTGTAACGCACTCGCACGTACATTGCATTCCGAGTCGCGCGCCGCGGGGAGAGCTCTGCGGCGTGCGATTTCACGTCAGGTCAGGGGGTGCGGTGCTGCGAGGCATGGCGGTGGTCACGGTAGGCCTGGCGGCGGGGCTCGCGGGGGGTGGTGGTACGCGCCCCGCGGCGGCGCAGATGGTGGGCGTGCCGGTGCTCCAGAACGCCTTCCTCAATCCCGGGGTGACCTTCGGTGCCGACTTCGCCGCCGCGTCGGAGGCGAAGGTTTACGGTGGCGCTCTGGCCTGGGTACCGCGCAACAGCAAGCTCCAGCTCAGCGGTGGCATCGGGGTACTGGTCCCGGACGGCGGATCCGGCAAGGTCACCTTGGGTGCCCGAGCGATGCTCCCGATTCCCGCCCTCGGTTCGCGCTCGTTTGGCGTGGCGGCGTTCGCGGGCGTGGGCAGCCTGAGTGCTGGTGGCGCCACTGAAACGAGGATCCCTCTCGGCGCGTCTGTTGGTTATCGTGCCACGCTCGGTGCTCGCCGCGCGGTTTCCGCGTACGTCGCGCCGTTCCTGGATTACTCGAGGCTGAAGCACGATACGGTCAGCGTGAGCAAGTCGCTGTTCCGGGTATCGTTCGGGATCGATGTCGCGATCGCCAGCCAACTCGGGCTGACGGTCGGTTACGAGTTGGGAGGCCGGGCTCCCGAGGGCAGTCCCGGACCGGCCGGCAGCCTGTTTGGAGTCGGCCTTTCGTACGCTCTGCGCAAGCCGTGAAGCAGATGGGCGGGCGTGCTGCGGAAATCATCGAATAGTCGTCATACCAGAGGAGTGCACATGTCGAAGAGAACGTCCAGCCTCGTCGCCGCACTTGTCGCCGGCGTCGCCACCATCTCGACCGCCGCTGGCGCGAACGCGCAGGCCTGGCACTACCCGGCCTTCCAGCCGCCCACCATCGCCGCGCGCGAGTTCAACTTCGCCATCGCCGGCGGCGGCGACTACGGCACGAGTGGCCTCTTCCAGTGGCGGGAGGGGATCGGTCCGGACACGCATCTGTCGCTCGATGTGGGCTTCGCGGATCCCGACTTCGGCGATGCGGGCTTCCTGATCGGCGGCGGTATAGGCCAGCGTATCCTTCGCTCCACGCAGGATACTCCGATCGACGTGATCTTCACTGGAGGCATCTACGGTGAGTTCGGCATCAAGCCCAGCTTCGTTCGTATCCCGCTCGGCGCCGTCGTCGGCCACCGCTTCCCGATCGAGGGGACCAAGACCGCGATCACTCCGTACGTCCACCCGCGCGTCTCGCTCGACGCCTGCGTCAGCGACTGCTTCGGCCTGGGCACCAAGGTGAAGCTGAACTTCGACATCGGCGCCGATTTCGAGGTGACGCAGAAGCTCTCACTCCGTGGCGCCATCCTGGTGGGCGGCGTGAGCGAGTTTGACAGCCAGGCCGGCTTCGGCTTCGGCGTAGCCTTCCATCCGGGCCGGACCCGGTAGGGTGCGGTGGTAGGGCGAAGCCAGTCGTGGGAAAGTAGAAAGCAGTGAACTGTAGGGAACGGGGAACAGGGAACAGGGAACTGGTACGGGCTCCTGGCGTGAGAGCGCTCGCCCCCGAGGCA
>DATCXG010000460.1:0-3064 GCA_036565945.1 Gemmatimonadaceae bacterium | reverse complement strand
GCGGAGGCTATCAAACACGGCGTCGTGGCCGATGCTGCCTACTTCGAGCGCGTGGCCCACGCACTCCCACATCTCATCGCGGAGCCATGCGGATCGGCCATGCTCGATCTCATAGTGCGAAGCGTCGAGATCAAGGCAGGGGTGGTGAGTCGCGACGAGCGGGAAGGCGGCGTCCGCAAGATCCTGAACTTCGGGCACACGCTGGGACACGCAATAGAGACCGGTAGCGGCTACCGGCTACTGCACGGTGAGGCAGTGGCCATCGGGATGGTGCTGGAGAGTTCACTGGCTGAGCGCCTGGGAATCGCGGAAGCCGGCACCGCCGCTCGAGTGCGAACCGCGGTGGAGCGGGCCGGCCTTCCAGCAATCCGACCACCGGGCCTCGAGCCGGAACGAATTCTGGCGAGCACGCGGAGCGATAAGAAGGCGCGTCGCGGTACCGCCGAGTTCGCTTTACCGGAGCGCATAGGCACCATGGCGGGCCAGAACGATGGTTGGGTAATTCGAGTTACGGACGCGGATGTACTGAGTGCGCTCGAATAATGACGGCCACCAAGAGTAACCGCCATCAACCATTATAGACGGTACATAGCCACGAATTGACCATAACTCGCGGTCGACTGACATCATTGAGGCTGAGACTGTCATAATGTCAGCCGCAAAAACTGTTGACCTAACCGGGAACGTGCGTTATCGTGGGCGACCGGGCAGTTCTGTGGCGGTCGCGGGCGAAGGCCGCTTCTCGGTTCGTCTACCTTCGGTAAAGGAACGGGGCGAGTATGGAGCATGTGGCCGAAAGTAGGTCCAGAGGGTTCTTCCGTTCGTCTCCCTCCACAGCTTTCGATCAGTACCTGCACGACATCCAGAAGCTTCCCCTCATCGCTGATCCAGCCGAAGAGCGCCGCCTGGCGCGCAGGGCACAGCAGGGTGACGAACTAGCCGCGGAGCGGCTGGTTACCGCAAATCTCCGATTCGTCATCTCGTACGTCAAAAAATACCAGGGCCACGGACTCGACCTCAGCGAGCTGGTGGCGATAGGTAACGAAGGCCTCCTGAAAGCGGTCAAGAAATTCGACCCCGAGCAGGGGGTCAAATTTATTTCGTACGCAGTGTGGTGGGTGCGGCAGGCGGTGTTGAAGGCTCTGGCGGAACAGACACGCTCCGTGCGGATCCCGCTCAACCAGAACTCGCAACTCATCAAGCTGGCGCGCGCCGAGACGGTGCTCTCGCAGGTACTCAAGCGAGACCCCACCGACCATGAGATAGGCCGGTTGTTGGACGAGACACCCGAGACGGTGCGTGCCGCCCGGCAGATGTCATCCACGGAGATCTCGCTCGACTCCCCGATCGATCGCTCCGACCGCGAGGCTGCCACGCTTGGCGAGCGTTTCGTTGGTGTTGACGGCGCGGAGATCGAGGAGAACACCGACTTCAAGCTCATGCGGGAGTTCATAGACCGCACCTTCCACAAGTACCTCACCCCACGCGAACGTAAGATTCTCTACCTGTATTACGGTCTGGACGAGGGCACGGAGGCGCTGACTCTTGAGCGGATAGGCGCGCTCATGGGCGTGACGCGCGAACGCATCCGCCAGATCCGCGAGCGTGCCTTCGAAAAGCTCCGTGAATCCCCCGATGGAGACGCCCTGGCAGGTTTCTGGACCGCGGCGTGAGGGAACTACGGGGGGCAGCGTGCAGGGTGCAGGCGGCAGGGACCTGAACTACCAGGGATCAGGAAGCAGGGATCAGGGATCAGAAACTGCCTCGGGGTAGAGATCTCGACTCAAAGGCTCTTTCTGATCCCTGATCCCTGCTTCCTGATCCCTCTGTAGTTCCTGAACCCTGAACCCTGCCACCTGAACCCGGTTTCAAGGTGGCCGCTCCTCGGCCGGCATCGTAGATTTCCCTGGGTGATATCGCACAATCCTCGTACCTCCCGCACAATCGTGAGCGCCACCTCGGGCCTCTCGTACCTGCCACGGATCCTTCAGCAGGTCGGTCCGCATTCGCTTGCTGCTGACGTAATTCTTTCTGGGTGGGGAGCCGTGGAGCGCACGGCGTGAACCGCGAACTGCTGGCGACGGCGCTTCGCGAGATCGTGGGGGAGCGCGGAGTCCTCGCACGGCCGAGCGAGCTCCTGACATATAGCTCGGATGGACTGCCGACCTATCACAAGAAGCCTGCGCTCGCCGTCTTCCCCCACACGCGTGACGAGCTCATCCGCACGGTGCGCCTTCTCGCCGCCGAGCACGTCCCCTTCGTCGCCCGCGGAGCCGGTACGGGACTCTCGGCCGGAGCGCTGGCCGAGGGCGACGCGGTGGTGGTGGGCCTAAATCGACTCACGCGCATCATCTCGATAGATCCCGTCAACCGCCTGGCGGTGGTAGAGCCCGGCGCCGTCAACGTCTCGCTCACGCGTGCCGCGGCACCGCACGGTCTGCACTACGCGCCCGACCCATCAAGCCAGAGTGCATGTACGATCGGCGGCAACGTGGCGGAGAATTCCGGCGGGCCGCACTGCCTGAAGTACGGCGTCACCCTGAATCACGTGGTCGCACTCACGGTCATCCTTCCCGACGGCGAGCTGGTGGAGCTCGGCGGCGCGGCGGGCGAGAAGGAGGGCTACGACCTGTTGGGAGCGTTCATCGGTTCGGAGGGATGCTTCGGTATTGCCGTGGAAGTAACAGTTCGACTCACGCGTAACCCGGAAGCGGTGCGCACGCTGCTCGCGGATTTCACGGCAATCGAAGACGGCGCGCGCGCAGTCTCGGCGATCATCGCCAGTGGGATCGTTCCGGCCGCGCTCGAGATGATGGATGGCCCCACCATCCGCGCGGTGGAAGCCTCGATCTATGCCGCCGGCTACCCTGCCGACGCGGACGCGGTGCTGCTCATCGAGCTCGACGGACTCGACGCGGGAATCGACGCAGATGTTGCCCGGGTCGAGCGGCTATGCCTCGACGCTAACGCGCGTACTGTACGTGTAGCGCGCGACGAGGCCGAGAGAGCGCGGCTCTGGCAGGGCCGCAAGAAGGCATTCGGCGCGATGGGACGCATCGCTCCC
>DATCXG010000446.1:0-13597 GCA_036565945.1 Gemmatimonadaceae bacterium | reverse complement strand
GCTCTGCGGCGTGAGTAGCTCGGCGCCTTCCGCCGTGATGTGCATGTCGTCCTCCAGGCGCACGCCGAACTCGCCCGGGATATAGATGCCCGGTTCGTCGCTGAACATCATGCCCGGCTCCATGACGGTGGTGTTGCCGCGCACGAGGTAGGGCCACTCGTGGCCGTCCATCCCCATGCCGTGCCCCACGCGGTGACTGAAGTACTTGTAGTCGGGACCGTAGCCGGCGTCGACGATCACCTTGCGAGCCGCGGCATCCACTGCCTGGCACTGCACGCCTGGCTTCGCGCTCCGGAGCGCGGCGTCCTGCGCGCGGCGCACGATGTCGAATGCCTGTTTCATCTTGTCGCTGGGCGTGCCGATCACGTAGGTGCGCGTGATGTCGGACTGGTAGCCGTCAACGCTGCAGCCGCCGTCCATCATCACGATCGTTCCCTCGCGAATTACCTGCTCGGTGCGCGAGCCGTGGGGGAGCGCCGAGTACTCGCCCACCTGCACGCTGGCGCCGCCGGTGAAGCCCATCTGTTCGTGTGCGTCCGACACCATCTTCCGCACTTCGTTCTGGGTCATTCCTTCCTTCGTGGACTGCCACGCGGCCTTGTAGGCGCGCAGGGTGGCGGCACACGCCAGGCGCATGAGCGCCACTTCGTGAGCGTCCTTCACGCCGCGGCACCCCACCGTCACAGGAGTCGCGCTCACGAGCGTGAGCGATGGCGCAGCCTGTGCCACGCCGTCGCTGAACACCCAGCGCACGGTCTCCTCTATCCCCAGTCGTCCGCTCCCGATGCCACTGTCGCGCAGTCCCTTCGCCAACAGGATGTACGGGTTGTGATCCTCTTCCCAGGTGAACAGCGCGGTGTCAGCGCCGAGTGGTCCGGCGCGGAGCTGCTCCATGGCGCGCTCCTCCTCGAACTTGGGCGTGACCATGAACGGTTTCCCCTTCACAGGGATCACCGCGGCCAGGAGGCGTTCGCTGAGCCCCCACTGAAGCCCCGTGAAATACTTGAGCGAGGTGCCACCGGTGAGCATCACCGCGTCGATCTTGTGTTGGCGCATGAGGACGCGCGCCTTCTCCAGCCTCGCGCGCCGCTCGTCCACGGTGATCGGCTTCACCTGGTCCTTCATGGACGTGAGCGCGGCGAGCGCCGGCGGGAGACTGGACCCGCCCGTGGCGCGAGCGGTAGCCTCGCTGTCTCCCGGGCGGCACGCGACGCCCACGAGGGCGAGTGATGAGAGGCCGATGAAATTGCGGCGGTTGGTCATTGATGCGCTCCTCGAGTGGCGCCTGGCTGGTACCGTTCAGTCAAACGCGCGAGGCCGCAGCATTCCGGCCTCGCGCGTTTGACTGAACGGTACGGGGTGGGCTCAGAAATTCTTGTTCGTGTCGAGTTCCAGTTGCGGTACGGGGAAGCAGGTGTCCGTGCCCTGCTTGTCGCCCGGCCACAGATTCACGTCGTCTGCGAGATACCGGCGCAATGTGGCGATTCGCTCACCGGTGAGCCAGAGCTCGCGGGCGCGCTCCCGAGCCATGATGGGCAGATCCTGCGCGAGATTGCCCGAGAAGGAGATGGCTGGCAGTCCCCAGTTGTCGTTGCGGAGCTGGTTCACGATCGCCGCGGCCCCCGAGGGGTCGGCTGCGCGCAGCTTGGCCTCGGCGACGATGAGCTCCGCCTCCGCGCCCGACGAGATGGTGATCGCGGCATCGGGGCTCACGTACTTCGTCTGCACCACTACCGGAACCGCTGGGTTGAAGGAATCGCGCTCCGGGCTGATCTCCAGGAGGCCCAACTGCTCCCACTCTTCGAAGTAGGGCCACTTCTCGTGGCCGGTGAAGGCGAGCGACCCGTCGCCGATGGTCCAGCGAATGGCCTCGTCGATACCGTAGGTGAAGCGGACCACCTTGGACTTCTGGGCCACGCTGGCCCCGGAGTAGTATGACTTGAGCGAGAGAGAGGCGGGGACCTGCGAGGCCGCGGCTGCGGCGGCAGGGAAGTCGCGTAGCCAGAGCTGGGCGCGCGCCTCACCGAGCTTCGAGGCAGCCACCAGGTTCACGTCGCCCGCGGCCTGCGCCGCGGCACCGGCGTCCTGGTACGCTGCCAGGGCGTCCTGCATCCGCTCGTCCGACGTGAGACCGGGGCCGCCGTTGATGGCGCTCTTGCAGAATGCTTCGGCCAGCAGGGTCCGGGTGTAGGCGCCGTAGAACTTGGCGCTCGCGATGCCGGCCAGGCGCTCGGCCTCGTCCACGCCCTCGGCACCCTGCGCATCCGTCAGGATGGCCGCGGCGGTATCGGCCATGAAGCGCGCCGTGGAGAGCGGCACATAGAGGTCGGTGCGCAGACCGTCGTTGTTCGACGCGATGGCGCGCGCGTCCATCTCCGCTCGGTACGGGAAGGTGCCGGCGGTGACCATCTCATCGGTGATGAGCGACGTGTGCAGCACGTAGTAGTCGAACATCGACTGGAAGGCCCCGCGCACACCGTTGACCGTGAGCGACACCGGAGCGCCGCCGGCCAGGTCTTCGGGAGTGAGGTTCACGGGGTCCGGGACTTTCAGGAAATCGCTGCAGGCCGCGGCGGCGAACGATGCCCCCGCCACCAGTGCGAGGCGGAGCGCGCGGCGGGCGCGAGGATGCCGCGTGACCGTCGAGCGGCCTCCCGCTTCGGCGCGCGTCTGGGTGCGCATGGAATTATTCACGGGAAGCTCAGTAGTTGAGGATGAGGCCGAACAACACGGAGCGCGTCTGACCCGCGCTGAAGAAATCGCGTTGGGATGCGTTCTGCCGTCCCTGGCTGTTCACTTCGGGATCCGATCCGGGGTATGACGTCCACGTCCCGAGGTTGTTGCCGCTGACGCTGATGCTCGCGCCCGTGGCACCCAGCCGCGACACCAGGCGGTCGGGGAGAGCGAAGCGCGCGGAGACGGTGCGGAGCTTGATGAAGCCGGCATCGTACAGGAACATGTACGGCTGGAAGTTCGCGGCGGGGTCGGATTTGAGGATCGCCGTCTCGGTGGGCTGGCCGTTAGCATCGCGCTCGTACTTGGCTGCGCACGTGCCGAACGCCTGGCGGCACTGGTAAACCTCGGTGTAGTTCACCTGCTTGTTGCCGCCCGCGAAGCCGAGCTGCGCGTAGAGCGTGAGCTTGTCGCCGAACAGCGACACCGTGTTGGCGAAGGAGCCGCTGTACGTGGGTGTGGGCTGTCCGATGAATTCTGCCTGACTTGCCACCACGATGTTGCCGGCGCCGTCCAGCGAGACGGGGCGCATGAAGTAACCACCGTAGGCGTAGCCCTCACGGTGCTCCTGGAGGCCACGTCCGCCCACCGCGATCGGCTCGGAGAGCTTGGTGATCTCGCTCGTCACGTGGGTCAGCGAGAGGCGGGCATTCCAGCTCACGTTGGAGCGAGCCACGATGGTGGCGTCGAGCGCCGCCTCGATACCCTTGTTCTTCACCTCGCCCACGTTGTCCCACACTCCCTGCTGGAACCCCTGCGACGGCGGGAGCGGACGCAGTACCAGCGCGTCTCTGGTGAGCTTGTCGAAGTAGGTGAACTCCAGCCCAACACGGCGCGAGAGGATCGAGGCGTCGAATCCGAGCTCGAGCTCCTGACCGCGCTCCGGCTTCAGGTCGCTGTTCCCCTTGCGCAGCGTGGAGAACCCGGAAGCCGAAGAGCCGTCGGGGAGCGTGACGCTGGTGGTCTGGAGGAGCGTGACCGCGTCGTAGGATCCCGGCTGCTTGCCCGAGGTGCCCAGGGCGCCCCGCAGGCGGAGCTCATCGATGCTCTGGGGGAACCACGCTTCCTCGGATGCTACCCACGATGCGGAGATCTTCGGATAGGCTATAGATCCGAGGTTGTCGCCGAAGGCGCTGTTCCTGTCGAAGCGAACGGCGGGCGTGATGAACAGGCGGTCGCTGTAAGCGAACTGCTGTTGCACGAAGACGCCGACGGTGCGTATCTCGTTGAATCCCTCGTCCGCCTCGGTCGCGGCCGCGTTGCCCACGGTGTACGCGCCGGACGGGAAGTTGGTACCCCTCGCCACGGCCTCTCGGCTGAGCGACGTGTAGTACTGGCCGCCGAGGGTGGTCTGCGAGTTCCAGTTCTTGAAGAAGTTCAGGTTCAGCGCGGTGGTCGCCTCGAGGGTGACGACGCGGTTGTTGATGTCTCGGACGGTGCGCGCCGGGTCGGAGTCGCGGACCTTGAGCGGCGCGTTGGGGATCATGTTCCAGTTGTAATCGGAATACTGGTCATAGCCCACGGTGAACCGGTTCGTCCACACCGATCCCACGGTGTGCGTGAGTGCGGCGGAGCCGGTGAAGCGCTCCAGGCGCGACTGCACGTCCATGGTCTCGAGGCGGGCGAAGTTGTTGCTCCCGACGAAGGTGTCGTCGTAGTTACAGATGCTCTGCGTGGCGCTGGCCAGATCCTGGCCCGAGACGCGGGCTTCCTCGAGCGCGCGAGGGCAGGTCTGCATGGCGGCGCCGCCGCTGGTCGGATCGCTGGCCATGATGGGCGCCCACATTGGCTGGCCCAGCATGACCGCGCCAACGTACCCCCAGCTCTCGCCGTCGTTGTAGTTGAAGGCGGTATTGCTCGACCGGTAGCCGGTGGACAGTGCCACCGACAGGTTCTCACGGGGCCGGATGGTGAAGTTGCCGCGCAGGTTGTAAGCCTTCTGCGAGTTGGTGGGGAAGACGCCGCCCTGGCTGTTCCAGTCGATGGAAGTGTAGTAGCTGAGCTTCTCCGATCCCCCGCGCATCGAGAGGCCGAGCTTGCCCGTGCTCGCGGTGCGGAAGGGATTGTAGTAGAGATCCGCGTCGGGCGAGGCGATGTCGCCCTTCAGGCTGTTGATGTAGTAAGTGGTGTCCTTGTACTGCGAGCCCAGGTCGACGTTCGGATTCCACGCGCGCACCGGGTAGTCGTTGGGGTCCCAGGTGGCGCCGTAGTCCGCGTGCGCGCTGAAGGTCGCGTTGCCCGACGCGCCCTGCTTGGTGGTGATCCGGATCACGCCAGCCGCCGCTTCGGTGCCGTACAGCGTGGCAGCGGCGGGCCCCTTCACGATCTCGATCGACTCGATCTCCTCCGGAGATATGTCGAGCATGCGGTCGGACATGCCGCCGCCAATGCCCATCGAGGTGGCGGCGGTGCTGACGCGTGCTCCGTCAACGTAGACCAGCGGGGTGTTGTCGAGGTTGATGCTCGTATTGCCGCGGATCTTGATATTTACCGCGCTGCCCACCGCGCCGCTGGATCCGGAGATGTCGACGCCAGTGGCGTTCCCCTGAATGAGGCTGGCCACTGTGGAAGGCGCCTTGAGCTCCACCTGCTTCGATGCGTCGATCGTGCTCACGGCGGTCCCGATCTCGCGCTTGCGCTGTTCACCGGTGGCGGTGACCACTACCTCGCTCAGCGATATGGAGGACGCCTCGAGGGTGAAGTCCAGGGTTACGCTCCCGCCGGCGGTGACGGTGGCCTGCTTGACCGCGCTCTGGTAGCCGATGCGCCGCACATTCACAGCGATCGTCGCCGGGGCGACTTCGGTGATCGTGTAGCGTCCCTCGGCGTCGGTCAGTGAGCCCTGGCGGCCGTCGCCGATGAACACCTGGGCGCCCGCGAGCGGCTGTGCCGTGCCGGCATCGGTCACCCGCCCGGTCACCGTGCCGTTCTGCGCCGCGAGCGGCGCTACGGCAGTGAGCAACGTTAACGCGCCTACCAGCGTAGGCGGTGCCAGAAACCTGGCCAGTCGTGTCGACATCTTTTCGCGCATCGGTTTCCTCGTCGCGGTGAGGCAGTGGGGAGGGGGAAGCAGGCGGTGTAGCGTCTCTAGCGCACCGCGGTCGGTGTTCGCCGTGGGCCGTGGCAGCGGGGGCGCTTGCCAGGTGCAGGGGCACCAGTCGTGCCACCTGCGAGTGGTGCTTACGCGCGATGCCGGAGGAAGTGCAAGTAGTGATGCCAGGCCGCATTGAGTGCGGCCGACGCGCTGGCGCGGGGTGCGGGGGAACATCTGCGTGACGGCGCACCGCACTTCAGAGGATGCACCTCGCGCACCTGCCACGATGCGTGCGCGCGACGTGGCGGAATGTTACTCTACAGGAGAGGCGCGAACTTCCGGGCGCGCACTTCCAGCTTCATCCCCTCCTTCGTTACCCGCCTTCGCATGGCGCGATCCCACTCGTCCACGCTCGTCGGCATCGTGCGTAAGGCGCTGCTTCTGCTAGGGCTCCTCGCGCCGCTCAACGTGCCCTACTCGGTGCCATCGCTGAGCGTCCGCAAGGCGTTCGGCTGGTCCTCACGCTCGCTCGACTCCGACGGCCAGGGCAGGCAGGTGGTGACGCGGACGCTGCGCCGCGCCCGGGCGGCGGGGCTGCTCGCCGGTGATGTGCTCCTCACCATCGACGGTGCGACTGCCAGCGCCGCCACTCTGGCTGTCGCGCGTGAGCGGAGCGTCCCGGGCGACACGCTCAATCTGGTCGTGCAGCGCGGCACGGAGCAGCGGCTCATCCCGGTGGTCGTGGGCCAGGGATCCGCGAGCTACTCCGGGTTCCTCGTGTACATGATCCTCCTGTCTCTCATCGCCTGGGTCACGGGGATGGCGGTGCTGGTGTGGTACGGCAAGAATGCCCGAGCTCTGGTCCTTGGTGCCGCGCTGCTCCTCATGCCACCCAGCTTCTTCCCCAGCGGGATGGCCGCTGGCGCGCTGTCGGCCACCATCGTGCGCGCTCCGTGGCAGTTGATGTCGGTGTCGTACACGCTGCTCTTTCCCGCACTGCTTCTCCACTTCACCGCGCTGCATGGCGTGGGACCCCGCCTCCTCCGACGGCGCGCTACCTGGGTGGGGATCTACGCTGGGCTGGCGGTGGTGCTAGCGTCCACTACCGCCAGCGCCACGCTGTGGAGCGAGGCGGGGCCAGGGCGCGGCGCGCGCACATTGGTGGCGGCAACGCTCTGCGCGCTGCTGCTGACTGCCACGGTGGCGCTGCTGCGTCGGCGCTCCGGCCCTCCTCGCTCCGTACGCTGGATCGCTCTATCCATCGCCCTCGTGGCCTGTACCACGGGGATCCAGGTGGTGTTCGCCACGTGGGCACCATCGCTCGCGTTCACGGAAGTCATCTCGGAGGTGGACTCGCTCGCACTTCTCCTGCTCCCCACGCTCATCGCCTTCCATTTCTTCGCCCCATTCGGCGCGGACGGTGTGTGGAACTCGCCGCGGTGGGTGAATACGGCCGGCTCGTTGGTGGTCACGGGACTCTATGCCTTCGCTGTGATCGGAACGGCGGCCGTGGTATTGCACCTCACCGCTCAGGAGCTGGGAGGCGTGGAGTGGCTGCTCTTCGGCTCCATCTTCATGGTCACCATCGCGTTCTCTCCGGTGATCAAGCACGTACGCGACCTGGTGGATCGCCGGCTCCTGGCCGACTGGATCGCGCGCGAGAGCAGGGCACACGCCTTCGTGGAGCGCGTGGCGGGTGAGCTCGAGCTCGACCGGATCATGGCGCGGGTGAGGCAGGAACTGCCGCCCCTCCTTGCGGTACGGTCGGTGGAATTGGTGCTGGCCGAAGGCTGGACGCCCGAGAGCGCGGCGCCAGCGACGCTGCCATCGGGGGCGCCGGAGCGCGCGATGGTCACCCCGCGCCATGGCCAGGCGCGGCACACACCGAGCGCCGTCGGCGTCGCGTCGGTGGCCGATGCCGCGGAGACGGCGCTGCTCATACCCGTCAGAACGGCCGACGGAACGATGGCGGGCGCGCTCAGGATCGGCAAACGCCTTGACAGCCGGCCGATCAACGAAACTGGCGACGGCATCCATCGCATCGTGACCCACGGCGTGGCGGCGGCGCTCAACAACGCGCGCATCTATGTTGCGCTGCGTCGTGCCCAGGATGAACTTGCCAGGTCGGAGCACATCGCGTCGCTCGGCGCGCTGGCGGGCGGGCTCGCGCACGAGATCAGGAACCCGCTCGCCAGTCTTCAGATGGGACTTCTCCTGCTGGAGCAGGATGGCGCCGACCAGCACTGGGTGCGGCGGATCCGCGGCGATGCTCGCCGGATCGACGACCTGGTCGCGGGGCTGCTGCGCTACACGAATCGCGGCGCGATTGAGCCGGAAGGCCCGGTAGATGCGCGAGAGATCGCCAGTGGCTGCGTGGCCGATGTGCGCCCGCTCGCGGACGATCGCGCCGCGTGCATCTCGGAGCACTACCCCGATGGGCCCGCGTGCGTGCTCACCACTGGGGCTCAACTGCGGCTCGTCATCTCCAACCTGCTGGCCAACGCGGTGGACAGCATCGATTACGGCGGGAGCATCGATGTGGACGTTGCCTTGACGTGCGACACGACGGTGGTCAGCATATCAGATACGGGAGTGGGGATCGATCCGGAGCTCCGCGAACGCATCTTCGAACTGAATTATTCCACCAAGCCCAATGGAACGGGCATCGGGCTCGCGCTGGCGCGGCGCGAGACCGAGCGAATGGGCGGTACCATTGTTGCCGATGCCCGTTCCGGAGGCGGGACCACTCTACGTGTGACCCTGCCCAGGGCCACAGTGCTTCCCTGCGCCTCGGAATCCCGCACATGACAGCTCCACGATTTCTGATCATCGACGACGAGCGGAACTTTCGCGAGTTCCTGGGCGAAGCCCTCAAGCGGCAGGGCTATGATGTAGCGCACGCAGGGACCGCTCGCGTTGGACTTGCCATGGCGCGCCACACTCTCCCCCGCATCGTGCTGCTCGACCAGAACCTGCCCGATGGCTCGGGGCTGGACTTCATCCGCGAGCTTCGAGAGCTGCCGAGCAATCCCGCGATCATCATGATCACTGCATTCGCTGGTTATGACAGCGCCGTGCGCGCGGTGAAGGCTGGCGCGTTTCACTATCTGAGCAAGCCGTTCGGCTTCTCCGAGCTGCTCGAGGTGGTGGCGGAGGCGAGCGTAGCCTTCCCGTCGCTCGATGACGAGAGCCAGGACGGCGCACTGGGGGCGCTGCTGGGCGCCGACCCGAAGATGGTCGAGCTTCGCCATCGTGTGGCCCGTGTGGCGATGCTGCCGGTACCCACGGTGCTCGTGCGCGGGGAATCCGGTACGGGCAAGGAATTGGTGGCTCAGGCCGTCCACACCGCCAGCGCTCGCGCCGACAAGAAGATGGTGAGCGTCAACTGTGCCGCGCTCACCGAGACGCTGCTCATGGACGAGTTGTTCGGGCACGAGCGAGGCGCGTACACCGACGCCAGAAGTCAGAAGTGCGGCGTGTTCGAATCGGCGCACGGTGGCACGCTCTTTCTCGACGAGATCAGCGAGATGGGGCCGCGCGCCCAGGCGGCGCTGCTGCGAGTGCTCGAGGAACGGAAGGTGCGCCGGGTGGGCGGCTCCGAGGAGCTCGAGGTGGACGTGCGAGTGGTGGCAGCTACCAACTGCGACCTGGATCGCGAGATGGAGGCCGGACACTTTCGCTCCGACCTGTTCTTCCGGCTCAACCTCGTGGAGCTGGTACTCCCCGCGCTGCGTGAGCGCCGGGGCGACATCGCTCTTCTCGCGGCCCACTTCGCGCGTCTCGTGGCGGAGCGCTACGGGGAACCGGTGCGGACGATCACTCCCGATACGCAGGCGCTGCTGCACGCCTACCGCTGGCCCGGCAATGTCCGCGAGCTGCGGAATGTCATCGAGCGAGCCTACGTGATCGCTTCCGGGCCGTGTATCACGCCGGAGTGTCTCCCCGAGGAGTTGCTCCGCTCGCCCGGCGGGCCGGACGACCCGGTCCTTGCCGGGCCGCCGCGACGCTTCCAGGACCACAAGCGTGATGTGGTGGATCACTTCGAGCGCAGCTATCTGGAGTCGGCTCTTCTCCGCGCCGGCGGCAACATCACCCAGGCTGCCGAGGAAGCCGGAATGCTGCGACAGGTCTTTCAGCGGATGCTGATCCGCCACGGCATAGACGGGGCACAGTTCCGCCGGTAGCCCGCGGTAGCGGAGCGCCGCGCCCTGACCTCGGGGCCTGGCGGCTCCGCACTCCGCTCGGTGCATCGTCTTCCGCATCGCCTGGATCAGTACTTCCGGCTCGTCACGTCAGCATCCCCGGGCTCAGTACTTCCAGCTCGTCACGTCCGCTCCGGGAGGCGCGGTGCGCGTGATGCGCTCGGCCATCCTGGGAAGAATCCGCTGGTTGATGGTGAGGCGGCTGATGCGTACCGACTGGCCCGGGACGCCGCTGTAGCAGTGCGGTGCACGCGGGCCGTACTCCACCGAGCCGCCGTAGTGCGGATCCTTCGTGCCCTCCAGGAACTGCTCCATGAGGCGCACGGACTCCTCGAGGTTGAAGCTGTCCTCGTCACCCACGGCGAGGTGGATCTTCCCCGCGAGATCGGGGCCGATGGTCTTCCAGTCGCGCGCCAGGCGATGACGGAGGTCGAAGCGATCGCGCATGTACGCGGCCACCTCGTGGTCGATCTTCCCCGTGCGCTTGTCCCAGAGCGCGCGCGGATAGCCGTCGAAGTCGGTGGGCCCCCATGCCGCCTGCCAGGCGTCGAACTGCTCGCCGGAGCGCCCACGGCTGCCGAGTACTGCCTCCAGGCGGCTGGCCTGCTGCACGGTCATGAGGATCTGGCCGTCCGGCTGATGCATCCACGGCCTGATTCCCTCCTTCTCCCACTCGCGATTGGGATAGAACGCGTTGCTATCGTCGTAGATGTTCACGAGCCCGAAGTACCTGAAATCGATCGGGTCGGGACAGTTGGTCCATGTGCCGTTGAACATCGTTGGAAACAGTATCTGCCACGCGAGCGACTCCCATCCGCCCGTGGACCCTCCGTACAGCGTGCGTGACCACCCCTCGCCTATGGCGCGGAATTTCTTCTCGATGAACGGCATCAGCTCGGTGGTGAGCGCATCGGCATACGGGCCGTTGTTCGCCGAATTCACGGCGTACGAATCGTCGAAGTACGGTGTGGGGTGCTGGAGGGTGACGATGATCATCCTCGGGAGGCGGCCCTCCATCCAGTCGCGCGAGAAGCTCCAACTGTAGTCCGCGTAGGTCCTGGCGTATTCCTCATCGCAGATCCAGTTGATGACGCACCAGGAATTGCGCCAGGTAGCTGTGGTGTCGTAGCGGCTGAAGGCACCGGCATCGCGGGAGGGTGGTTGCTCGACGAACTCCACCGGGGTGAAGAAGTTGGGGTGGAAGTGTCCCTGCCAGTAGACCGTCGGGTAGCGCGCGTCGGGACGGGACTCCCACTCGGCGGGCAGGAGCACGATCGCTCCGATCTCGATGTCGCGTCCCCAGAAGTCGCTCAGCAGCTTGCTGCGCATGCGCACGTGCTTCAGGTATTTCGTGTCCTGGGGTTGGACGAACGGCGGTACTTTCTTCGTGAGCTCGATCCGGATGGTATCGTTCGCGGCCGGATCTATTCGGATGCGTTGCACGGGGGAGTACAGGTTGCCCGGCGACACGTTCCAGTGCTGCCCCTCGCCCTGATCGAGGTGGGCCTTGATCACGTGGCCGTCCGACCGGTTGAAGGTCGTGTAGACGTTGAGCATCGCCTGCACGTAGTAGTCGCCGGCCGGGATGTCGGCGAGCCGCTCCACCGGATGGCCGAGTACGTTGTCGTCCACCACCGCGGCATCGCCGGGCTTCAATCCGTCGACGTCGAGGCCGAACATCGGCTGGCCGCCGCTCCACGACGCTACCTGGAAACGGGGCTCCTTGTCGTCGTTGGTGGACAGCATGAGATACATGCGTCCGTCGAGCGGGGAAGTGGAGATGCTCTCGGGTATCGCGATCTCGAAGCGCAGGTCGGTCCGGCTGACGCCGGGCACGCTGCTCGCCGCACTGCTGCACGCGGAGAGGGAGACTGTCGCGGTGAGGGCAGCGATCGTGGGGACAGTTGTGTGACGTGCGAGCCAGCCGAGCGCGCGCGCGCAGCGTGCCGGCGCGAGTGGCGCTGGTTGCATGGGGATACCTCCAGGGGACAGCAGCCCCAGAGGCAGCAAGCATGCCCGGCACCGCGAGGCACGGGATACCGATGGCTCCGCGTCGCAAGTCGCGCGGATGGAACCCGTTACCCGCGATGAGCATACCTGCGGTCGCGAGTCGGCGGCAGCGGTTGGTGCAGTTTCGAAGATGCGTGGCGCAGCATAGGGGGTGCTATCGAGCACTATCGCGCGGCCGCGAAGGGCCGCTGTGCGGTGCCAGGGCGCCCACCATGCGGCGCGCGTCTTGAGAGAGCGATGTCCCGATGCGGCGCACCAACGCGCCAGCGTGGTCACTCGAGGACGGAGGGCGTGATGCGAGACTCGGCAGGGCTGAAGCGCGGGAAAGGTCGGTTCCGGACGTGTGGGGCGCGACGGGCACTCTCCACGTTTGCCGGCGCGCACTGGCAGTTGGCGATGGCGATGGTGTCGCCGATGGCCATGGCACTGGCAGTCACGTTGGTCGGTTCTGCCACGCCCGCCGCGGCGCAGTCCACCACGCCCGTGCTCAATGGCGCACTGGATGGCGCGCTGGGCGACGCTCGCGTACGTGCCGCGCTACGGCACGTCGACACGCACCGGAGCGCGATGGCAGCCACCCTCGTGGCGCTCGCGCGCATCGAATCGCCTTCCGGTCACGAGCGCCAGCGCGCGGCGGAGGTGGCGCGAAGGATGCGCGCCATGGGGCTGCTGGACGTGAAGCTCGACACCGGAGCGAATCCCAATGTGACGGGGCGGATCCGCGGTCGCTCACCCAAGGCCGTGATGTTCGTGTCCACCCTCGACGATCTCGCGAACATCCCCGAGCTGCAGCGTCGAGCGCCGCACCCCCCGCGCGTGGAGGGTGACCGGGTGGTGGGGCCCGGCACCAACACTTCGGCCACTACCGCGGCGATGCTCGCGGCGGCGGAGGCCATCGTGAAGTCGGGCGTGGTGCCCACGCACGACCTGATCTTCGCTGCCGTGGCTGAGGAGGAGTCCGGCCTGAAGGGAATGAAGCGGCTGTACTCCGCGTACCACGAGCGCGTTGCCGCGGTGGTGGACATCCTCGGCGATGGCCGGAGCATCACCTACGGCGCGATCGGCATCGACTGGTGGAGGATCGTGGCACGCGGGCCGGGCGGGCACACCCTGAATGGCGGGCTCCCCAACGTGAACCAGGGGATCGCGCGCGCGGTGGATGGCATCTTCTCCATCCCGCTGCCTCCACGTGGACACCCTTCGCGCACGGTGCTCAATGTGGCGATGCTGCGCAGCGGCGAGGTGTTCAACCACAAGCCAGACAGCGGGTGGTTCTCGCTCGACGTCCGCTCGCTCGATGCCGTGACGCTCGCGCGCACGGAGGATCTGGCGCGCGCCGTCCTGGAGCGGGTCGCGCGCGAGACAGGCATCCAGTTCGAGATGCGCGAGGTGCAGCGCACGCCGGGTGGCCAGATCGAGGGAATGGCGCAGTCGCCGCTGGTGACCACGTCAGCGGCCATCGCACGGTGGCTCGGCCTCGAGCCCCAACTCGGTGACGCCGGGTCGGCCAATCTCAACGTGGCCATCGCCGGTGGCACGCCGGCCATCGGGCTGGGCGGGGAGCGCGGCGGCCGGCGTGGTTATCCCGACGAGTGGGCCGACATGACGGCCATGGTGC
>DATCXG010000421.1:0-5198 GCA_036565945.1 Gemmatimonadaceae bacterium | reverse complement strand
GGCTGCCGCGGCACCTTCTCCAGCTTCACCGTGCTCGTCGCCGCCGGTCTTGAGTCGTGCGGCAATAGCTTCGGGCTTGGCGCGCCGACGACGCGTGCGGCGGCGACGACGACGTTCACCCTCCTCGGTCGACTCGCTGCCACGATCCGAGCTGTACGTGGTGGGGCCCTCGGCCTCCTCCTCGTCTTCCTCGCGCTTGGGCGCTTCCCGGCGTACTTCCTCCACCGTGTCCGCAATGGCGCGTGCCATCAATTCCACCGAGCGGATCGCATCGTCGTTGCCAGCGATGGGCACGGTGATGAGATCGGGGTCGGCGTTGGTATCCACGATAGCCACGATCGGAATGCCCAGCTTGTTGGCCTCGGTGACGGCGATCTTCTCCTTCTTGGAGTCGATCACGAACATCAGGCCCGGAAGCCGGCCCATGTTCTTGATCCCGGAAAGATACTTGCTGAGTTTGTCGCGCTCGCGCGCCATCATCAGCTGCTCTTTCTTGGTGTAGTCCTGGAAGGCGCCGCCTTCCTCGCTACCGGTCTCGAGGTCCTTGAGACGGCGAATCTGCTTCTTGACGGTCTGGAAGTTCGTGAGCAATCCGCCGAGCCAGCGCTCGGTGACGTGCATCGCGCCGCAGCGCTCTGCCTCGGCCTGCACGATGCCCTTGAGCTGGCGCTTGGTGCAGACGAACAGGATGCTGTCCCCGCGAGCCACGACGTCGCGCACGAGCTTCTCCGCTAGCTCGAGCTGACGCAGGGTCTTCTGCAGGTCTATGATATGGATGCCATTGCGCTCGGCGAAGATGAACCGGCGCATCTTGGGGTTCCATCGGCGGGTCTGGTGCCCGAAATGGACCCCTGCTTCCAGGAGTTGCTCTAGGTTGGGCTGAGTCATCGTCTTCCTTTGATACCTGGTTTGTCCGCCGCTCCCGTCCACGTCGTCCGCAACCGGATAGTCCGGCACCCGCGGTAGACTCGGGGAGCGTGAGTGATTGATCGGAGCTCGAGCCCCGAAAGTTTTAACGCTTGGAGAACTGGAAACGCTTCCTCGCCTTGGGCCGACCCGGCTTCTTGCGCTCCACCGACCTGGCGTCGCGCGTGAGGAGGCCCAGGTCGCGCAGTTTGCGACGGTGCGTCTCGTCGATCTTCACCAGCGCTCTGGCAGCTGCGAGGCGCAACGCCCCAGCCTGCCCGCTCGGTCCCCCGCCCTGCAGCGAAGCTTTCACGTCGTACAGACCCAACGAGTCGGTAGCGGCGAAAGGCTGCTGAATGGCTGAGACCAGCGTGGGGCGCGGGAAGTAGTCACCAAGCGTCCGGCCGTTCACGTCCCACTTGCCCGATCCGGGACGGATGTAGAGGCGGCAGACGCTCTCTTTGCGGCGTCCGATCGTGTGAACCATGGACCCGTCGTCCATCACTTGCTCTCGCTCTGCTTGAGGGTCAACACCGCGGGCTGTTGGGCCGCGTGAGGATGCTCCGTATCAGGATAGACGCGAAGCTTCAGGCGCAGCTTCCCCTTGCCCAGCGCGTTCTTGGGAAGCATGCCGTATACGGCGTGCTCGATCACCCGATCCGGGTGCTTCTCGAGCATCATCGCGAACGAAGTGAACCTGTCGTGCCCCATGTAGCCCGTGTGGCGGAAGTAACGCTTCTGCTCCGCCTTGCGCCCCGTGAGTCGGATCTTCGATGCGTTGAT
The DNA here is from genome assembly GCA_036565945.1 of Gemmatimonadaceae bacterium. Taxonomy (GTDB): domain Bacteria; phylum Gemmatimonadota; class Gemmatimonadetes; order Gemmatimonadales; family Gemmatimonadaceae; genus JADGGM01. Next base: position 3,509 of record DATCXG010000421.1, on the reverse strand, counting down.
CACGATCACGTTGTCGCCGGTGTCCATGTGTGGCGTGAATGTGGGCTTGTGCTTGCCCCGAATGATCCGAGCGACCTCGGTAGCGAGGCGGCCGAGGACCATCCCGTCGGCATCCACGATGAACCAGCGATGCTCGATATCCTTCGGCGTGGCGGTGTAAGTTCTCATGAGGGTCGGTAATTTCATTCGTGTGGCCGAGGGCTGACCATTGGTGAGCAGCCCCCCGGCATAGCCGGTACTGGCAAATTGTAACAGACATGTAAGCTACGTAACGAGTTACGGCTTGTCAACGGAGATTTCAGTGCCGAGTGGCCTACTTGCCCGTTGTGGAGGGTAAGAGAAACCACGTTCCGGCTGCCAGTCGACCGCGATGTGCGCTCATGCTGCTCGGGTCTGAACGGCGAGTGATCATTCGCTCTCGAGCTCTACCAACACCGTGCCCTTGTCCACCGCCGTGCCCGTCTTTGCGTGCACTATCTTCACCCGCCCCGAGCCCGCCGCGCGCAACTCGTTCTCCATCTTCATAGCCTCCATCACGACCAGCCCCTGCCCCTGCACGACCATGTCGCCCGGCACGACGTTGACCTTCACGACGAGGCCCGGCATCGGCGCCACCAGAGGGGCCGGTCCCACCGGACCAGTTTGCGCCGCCGTGAGATCGCGAATCGTGCGGGTCCGCTCGTCCAGCGCCTCCACGTCGTACGTGTAACCGTCCAGCCAGAGCACGTAGCGCCCCCGCCCCTCGCGCTGGCGGACAATCACACGATGTACCCGGTCGCCAACGCTGACGAGAAGTACGGGTGTGCCGTCCACTTCGGCCACGGATGCGGGAATCACTCGGTCGTCCAGCTCCACGCCGTCGGGGCCCACGTCCAGTGTCACGCGGCGGCCGTTCACTGTCACGATGTACTTCATGCTGCCTCGGGGACCAGTTCGCACACCGTCTCGACGTGAGCGGTCTGCGGAAACATGTCGAAGGCCAGAAGCGACGCGATGCGCCAGCGCGGCAGGCGCGTCAGGTCGCGCGCCAGCGTGGCTGGGTTGCAACTCACGTAGACGATGGCGCGCGTCGAGCCCGCGCCATTCTGTAGCTCGTCCGTCACGCGCTGGTCGACGCCGCCCCGCGGAGGATTGAGGATCACAACATCCGCCGGCAGGTACTCCGGCAGCGCGTGCTCCACGCGCGCCGCAACCGCGCGTGAATCGCCTGGAAGGCGCCGGGCGCACCAGGCGGCCGCGTCCTCGTCCAGCTCTATGGCCGTGACGCGGCATTCCGGGCTTGCCAGAGCCACGGCCAGATCGCCGAGCCCGGCGTAGGCGTCGATCACGGTGGCCGGTGAATGCGCAGCCACGCGCTCCGCCACGTACGCGCGGACCGCCACAGCGACACCGGCGTTCACCTGCTCGAATGAGGCACCCGGGGCCTCGTCGGAATCTTCGTCGCTCGGCCGTCTGGCGGGCGCTATCAATCCCGGTGAATGGGCGGTGTCGGGCGCTTCGCCCACTGCGTCACCTCCCGCTTGTTCTTCGGTAGCACGCTGCTTCAAGAGGACCGGTCGCTCCGCGCCATCGCGCAACCACCAGAGCGTGGTCAACGACGGCGTGCGTTCGAAGAACCGGGCTACGCGTGGCCAGCTGACGCCGCCCTCCAGCGTGAACGAGGTACCCGTGTCGCCCAGGCGCACCGCGCCGCGCAGCTCAGCGGCGCGCGGCAGCTCAGCAGCCGCGCTCATGACCTCACGCCACGCAGACAGCACTGCCTCGTGTGTGATCGGGCAGTCTCTGAGTTGGAACACGTGGCCCGGCGCGTCGTAAGGGTGCAGGCCGGCCAGCCACTGGCCTCCCTGGCGACGCATCGCCAGAGTCAGCTTCCTGCGATAGCGCCACTGGTCATCGCTGGCCACCACCGTGGGCAAGGGCACATCGCGCTTGCCAATCCGTAGCAGCGCATCACGGATGATCCGACTCTTCGCCTCGAGTTGCGCACCGTACTCCATGTGCTGGAGCTGGCACCCGCCGCACCGCTCGCGTACGTAGTGCTCGCAGACCGGATCCACGCGGGTCGACGATGCAGCGACCAGTTTGCGGACCTTGCCACGCGCGAAACGGCCGTGCCCGAACCACTCGACCAGCGCGACGTCGCCCGGCGCGGTACGCGGCACGAATACCACGAGTCCCTCGTCTCGCGCTACACCGTCGCCGCCGGCCGCGATCGACTCTATGTTCAGTTCCGCGGTCGCCATTACCCTTCCCCTCTCCCCACTCCTTCGCGGAGCGCTACCAGGCGCCAAGCATTGGGAGTAGCCGAACTCTCGGGAGCGGTTCCGTTCACGACGGCGCGCGTCCGCAACGCTCGCTCCCGTTGAGCCAGGAGAGCGGCGGCGATCACGGCCGCCGTCACACCATCTTCGGGAGGCCTCACCGCGAGGAGTGATGGCAACCGCCGCTCCAGCCACTGGATATTGATATCGCCGCGCTGGAACTCCGCGTCCTCCATCACCCGAAGATGAAAGTCGCGCGAGGTTTCCACGCCCTCCACGCTGAGCTCGAGCAGCGCCCGGTGCATCCGCGCCACCGCATCCGCACGCGTTGGCGCCCACACGATGAGCTTCGCCAGCATGGGATCGTAGAACAGCCCCACCTCACTTCCTATGCCGATCCCGCCGTCCCACCTGATGCCGGGTCCGCCGGGGAGTCGCAGGTAGCTGATACGGCCGGTGGATGGGAGGAAGCCATTCACTGGATCTTCGCTCGTGATCCGGCACTCGATTGCCCAACCGCGTGGGGTTATCTCCTCCTGTCGGAATGGGAGGTGCTCACCCGCCGCGATGCGCAGTTGCCACTGTACCAGGTCGATCCCCGTGACCAGCTCCGTGACGGGGTGCTCCACCTGGAGGCGCGTATTCATCTCCAGAAAGTAGAACTGGCCGTCGGCGGCTAGCAGAAACTCGCAGGTACCGGCATTCACGTATCCGGCCGCGCGTGCCGCGCGCACCGCGGTATCGCCCATCGCACGCCGCAGCTCGGGTGTGACGGCCACGCTCGGGGCTTCCTCGATCATCTTCTGATGCCGGCGCTGGATGGAGCACTCGCGCTCGCCGAGGGACAGCATGCAGCCGTACATGTCACCGAGGACCTGGATCTCCACGTGACGCGGCCCCACGATGTACTTCTCCACGTATACCGCGTCGTCCCCGAAGGCGTTCAGTGCCTCACGTCGCGCGGCGTCGAGCGCCGCCGGTAGCTCCGAGGCGGCGTGCACCACGCGCATCCCCTTGCCACCCCCGCCGGCTGCCGCCTTGAGGAGCACCGGATAGCCGAAGCGCTCCGCGATCTTCTCCGCCTCCCGGGCGTCGCGCAAAGGTTCCGTCGTGCCGGGAACCACAGGTACGCCCGCCGCGCCAACAAGTCGGCGAGCCTCGGTCTTGCTCCCCATCGCGGCGATCGCCTCGGGAGGTGGTCCCACGAACACGAGGCCCGCGTCTCGCACGGCGCGAGCGAACGGCTCC
>DATCXG010000417.1:0-3584 GCA_036565945.1 Gemmatimonadaceae bacterium | reverse complement strand
CACGGGCCGCTGCCGCTGGCAGCGCCCCGTGCAGAATACAGGACCTGACCCCCATCGCCGGCCGTCCCTCTTACTCCGCTACGAATCTGTTCAATGTCAGCTTCTCCAGCTCTTCCCTGATGGCATCCACTTCGATGGCCTCGATGACGTCGGCGGCGAAGGCGTAGGTGAGGAGCTTCCGGGCGTGGGCGGGGCTGATGCCGCGGCTCTTCATGTAGAAGAGCGCCTGGTCGTCCAGTCGTCCAACCGTGGCGCCATGGGTGGCGCGCACGTCATCGGCGTAGATCTCGAGCTGCGGCTTGGTGTCTATGCGTGCGCGGTCGGAGAGCAGGAGGTTGTTGTTCTGCTGCTTACCGTCGGTCTTCTGCGCTTCCGCGTAGACGTATACCCTGCCGTTGAAAACGCCGTGCGAAGCCCCGTCCAGGATCCCCTTGTACACTTCGCGGCTGAACGTGTTGGGCTCGACGTGCTCCACCAACGTCTGGTGATCCACGTGTTGCTCACCGTTCACCATGTACAGTCCGTTGAGTGAAGCTCCGCTTCCCTCGCCGCCGAGCCGGGTGTGGATGTTGGTGCGGGAGAGCGCTGCGCCAGTGGCGAAGGAGAACGAGACGAAATGGCTGTCGCGCTCCTGCTTCGCGTGCACGTTGCCAACGTGGAACGCGCGCTCGCTCTCGTGCTGCAGCTTGATGTACGTGAGTGTGGAGCCCTCTCGCAGCACCATCTCGCTGACCGAGTTGGTGAAGTAGGCGGCGTCGCCCAACGATACGTAACTCTCCACCACGGTGACGCGGGCGTTGTTGTCGGCCACGACCAGATTGTGGGGGTGAGTGATGAGCTCTCCCCTGGAGCCAGTGGATACGAAGATGAGGTGGATCGGGTGCTCGACAACGGTGTCGGCGGCCACGTGCACCACGACTCCGTCGTGCATGAAAGCGGTGTTGAGCGCCATGAAGGCATCCTTCTCGAACGCGGCCACCCTGGTGAGATGCTGCTCGAGCATCGCGCCATCCTCGCGCCAGGCGCGCTGGAGGTCCATCACGCTGAGCCCCGCGGGGAGCGGCGTGATGGACGAGAGCGCGGCGCTGAAGCGACCGTCCACGAAGACCATGGTCGTCCACTCGGGGTGCCCGAAGGTGAACGGAGCCAGGTCAGAGGCCGCCACTCCCTGGGTGGTATGAGGCGCCCGATGGAATTCGCGCTCGGCGATGGGCGCTACGCTGGTGAAGTGCCAGTCCTCATTCTTGGTGGTGGGGAAGCCCAGCGCGCTGAAGCGTTCGATTGCCGAGTGGCGGAGCGGCGGGAGCCAGGCTGGGCCCTTTCCACCGCTGTTCGCTGCGAAGGCTTCGAAATCGCGCACATAAGGCTGGGTCATGCGAGCGCCTCCTGCGGCTGCACGATCCAGTCGTATCCCTTCTCCTCGAGCTCCAGCGCCAGCTCCTTCCCACCCGACTTGACGATGCGTCCGGCCGAGAGCACGTGCACGAAGTCAGGCACGATGTGGTTGAGAAGGCGCTGGTAGTGAGTCACCACGATCGTGGCGCTATCGGGGCGCTTGAGCTTCGTCACGCCGTCGGCCACAATGCGCAGCGCGTCGATGTCGAGCCCGGAGTCGGTCTCGTCGAGGATCGCGAGGCGCGGCTCGAGCACTGCCATCTGCAGAATCTCGTTGCGCTTCTTCTCACCGCCCGAGAAGCCGGCGTTCACCGACCTGTTGAGCATCGAGGGATCCATGTCCACGATCGCGAGCTTCTGTTCCATCAGGTCGAGGAACTCCAGTGGGTCGATCTCTTCGAGTCCCCTGGCCTTGCGCAGTTCATTGTAGGCCGCGCGCAGAAAGTACGCATTCGATACGCCGGGGATCTCCACGGGGTACTGGAACGCCATGAAGACGCCAGCCTGTGCGCGCACTTCCGGCTCCATCTCGAGAAGGTCCTTCCCATCCAGAGTGGCCGACCCACCTGTCACCTCGTACGCGGGATTGCCCGCAAGTACCTGCGCTAGCGTACTCTTCCCAGACCCGTTGGGCCCCATCACCGCGTGAACTTCCCCCGCGTTGATGGTGAGGTTGATGCCCTTGAGGATGTCCTGACCACCGTTGGTGGCTACTTTCGCGCGTAGGTCCTTGATAACGAGCACTGTTCTCTTGTCCTTATGAAGACGGGGTTCAGGGGGCAGGGTTCAGGGTTCAGGAACGGCCGCGGGGGATGGACCTCTGCGCCACGAGCAGTTCCTGAACCCTGCACCCTGAACCCTGAATCCTGTAGTTATTACCCGACGCTCCCCTCGAGCGTGATCCCAAGCAGTTGCTGCGCTTCGAGCGCGTATTCCATGGGGAGCTCTCTGAAGACTTCCTTGCAGAAGCCGGCCACGATCATCGAGACGGCGTTCTCCGCCGATATGCCGCGCTGACGCAGATAGAAGATCTGGTCCTCGCCGATCTTCGACGTGGACGCCTCATGCTCCACCTGTGCCGTGTCGTTCGCCACCTCGATGTATGGGAACGTGTGCGCGCCGCACCGGTTGCCGATCAGCATGGAGTCGCACTGCGTGTAGTTGCGCGCCCCCGTTGCCTTGGGCGCTACGTACACGCGACCGCGGTAGCTGTTGTTCCCCTCGCCCGCCGAGATCCCCTTGGAGACGATGGTGGACTTGGTGTTCCGACCGAGGTGGATCATCTTGGTGCCGGTGTCGGCCTGCTGCTTGTGGTTCACCACGGCCACCGAGTACCACTCACCTACCGAGTTGTCGCCCTGCAGGATCACGCTCGGGTACTTCCACGTGATGGCCGAGCCTGTCTCCACCTGCGTCCAGGCGATCTTGGAGTTCGCTCCCGCGCACTTGCCGCGCTTGGTCACGAAGTTCAGAACGCCGCCATTACCCTCCTCGTCGCCCGCGTACCAGTTCTGTACCGTGGAGTACTTCACCGACGAATCGGCGAGCGCGACGATCTCCACCACGGCAGCGTGGAGCTGCTGGGTGGACCGCTTGGGGGCCGTACAACCCTCGAGGTAGCTCACGTACGCACCCTCGTCGGCGATGATCAGCGTGCGCTCGAACTGGCCGGTGTTCTTGGCGTTGATCCGGAAGTAGGTGGACAGCTCCATGGGGCAGCGCACACCCTTGGGGATGTACACGAACGAGCCGTCGCTGAATACCGCGGAGTTGAGCGCGGCGAAGAAGTTGTCGCTGTACGGCACCACCGAGCCCAGATACTTCTTCACGATATCGGGATGCTCGCGCACGGCCTCACCGAAGGAGCAGAAGATGATGCCGAGCTTGCCGAGCTGCTCGCGGTACGTGGTGCCCACCGATACGCTGTCGAATACCGCGTCCACGGCCACACCGGCGAGCGTCTTCTGCTCGCTGAGAGGGATGCCCAGCTTCTTGTAGGTCTCCAGAAGCTTGGGATCCACATCATCGAGGCTCCCGATGGGCTTCTCGGTCACAGGTGCCGAGTAGTAGACCTGGTCCTGGTAGTCGATGGGATCGTAGTGCACGTTCGGCCAATGGGGCTCTTTCATCGACAGCCAGCGGCGATACGCCTTGAGCCGCCATTCGACCATGAAGGCAGGCTCGCCCTT
>DATCXG010000399.1:0-2538 GCA_036565945.1 Gemmatimonadaceae bacterium | reverse complement strand
ATCGCGTGCTGGAAACCGGCGCAGGTGCCGAGGAACGGGCGCCCGGACTCGCGCGCGGCGCGGATGGCGCGAAGTGCACCATCCGCGCTGCGGTACGGACTCGCCGGCACACACCATACGGCGTCGACTCCGGCGAGCGGGTCGTCAGCGTCGACGGCATCCGTCGGCAACCAGTGCTGCTCGACGTCGACGCCGAGCCTCTCGGCGGCGAGAGCCAGGGCGCGGGGGATTGCCTGGTGAGCGGTCACGGCCGGGTCGTAGTCGCCCACGAGGGCGATATGAAGCGAAGGTGGCATCTGTCGATCGTGGCGAGCGCTATTTCTCCTCTCGCATCCATGGGGTAAAGGTGATTCCTACCAATAATCCTTCCGGCCCGATGAAACGACTGACAGTCTGGCCCCACGGCTCTTTCTTGTTCTTCACCAGCATTCGATAACCTCGTGACTCGAGCTCCGCCGTGGCCTTCTCGACATCGTCGACATCGAACTCGAGCCACGCTTGTGGCGCAGGAACATCACTGGGCCACGAATCCTTGCCGTAACAGGACTGAGCTGCCTGAGAGAGGGGCCAGAGAGCGAAGCTGTTCGCGCCCCCGAGGGCCTCGGTATGCAGGTAGCCATCCTTCTCCTCCTTGAAGGGAATACCGAGGGTCTGACTGTAGAGCTTGCGGCCTGCCGCACCATCACGGACGATCGGGCCAAAGCCCGCGATGAACGCGACTCTTGTACTTGCAATTTCTTCCATGGGGTCTCTCCTTTGCGAGAATGGACGAAGCTCCTGCCGCTGGAAAGCGTGCCAGCAGTTCTCTTCGAATCACGGTTCTCGAGCATACGTCGGTGAGGCGCCGTGCGTCTTGAATAGATCGGACATGCCCAGGGTACACTCGGCGGAGCGGATCAGCACGGTCGGTGGGCAGTTGGCAAAGCGCTGAACCTCGCGCGTCATATGCGCCTGATCGGAGTAGCCAGCGCTCGAGGCCAGAGCTGCCAGGGTTCGTTGGCTACCTCTTGTGCCTGCGAGGTACAGGAGACGTTGGAAGCGCAGCACGGATTGAAACATCTTCGGACCATAACCAAGGGCAGCCACGAACCGCCGCTGGAGCTGTCGGCTACTGATACCGATTCGTTGGCTGAGTTGCTCGATTCGGCCCTGTGGGTGGCGATTGTGTCCATAAGCACAGGAGTTGATCTCTGAGCGGCAGAGGAGCCTGGAATTCGAGATATTCCGAAGGAGCTCCGTGCTCGCGTATGTCTCGATCCATCACAGTCCCCACTCGGCAAGTGCGTGTCGCATTGTCAGGCAGCGAACCGGGCGCAGTTGGGTATTCATCGCGTCAGCTATTCTCCCGACGGCGGCGAGGAGCTTCGCTTCCCCACGCGCGGCGCCTGCGGCCTCTCCTCGAGGCTATTGCTCACGCCGAGCTGCACTTCCTCACCGTGTCCCACGTCCGCGTGGTCGCGTTCGCGCCGAACTTCTTCTCGATGAGCGTCATGAACACTGGTCCACGCGGACTCGGAACGTAGGCGGTGAAGATCTCCCGCCCATCCATCGCGAGGATGCGCGCGCCGTCGACTTCGATTGGAAGCGACAGCACCGACTCGTGCGGCTCACGCAGGAAGGTGATTACCCGCTTCGCGTTCGCGGTCAGCCGGAATCGTGCAAAGGGATCGGCTTCGATGATCTCGCTCAACCGGCTCACTGGTCGCACGATCGTGTAAAACGCGCGCCCCAGTCGCTCGGCCATCGCTGCCTCGGCTCTGCGTTCCAACGCGGCTTCCGATGCCTTCCGTGCGTCGAACACGACGTTGCCGCTGGAGAGCAGGGTCCTCACATCGCGGAAGCCCGCGTCCTCGAAGCACCGCTTCAGCTCGGGCATCTTCGCGTTCATCGGGCTCACGCCACGAAGGAAGGCGGCATAGCGGGGCATGGCTCTGGGTCCTCCTGCACGGTGGATAATGCTGAATGATACACAGCTGCTCGTGGCGGCCCGATCCGTGCGATGTCTCGGGTGCCACGCGCGGATGACCGGCTCCGGGGAATCCCAGTGGTGTATCTCTCTGGCCGCCCGCCGAGCCGCGGACGCCGGAATTCGGCAGCCGGACCTTTCCAATCGAGGTGTCACGATGCGCCGTTTCGCTCTACTCGCTGCTCTCTCCTGCCTCACTTTGCTTGCCGCCATACCGGCCTCGACACTCGCCCAGCTTCCCGGAATCGACTTCGGGATCGCCGCCGGCGCTAACGTTCCCACCGCCGACTACGGCGATGCGGCGAAGCCAGGGCTGGTTCTCAACGCCTTCCTCGGATTGCGCACCGGCGGACCGCTCGGTGTGCGCGGCGCGCTTTTCTGGAGCCGCAGCGACATCGACAACCCACTCATCAAGAGCAATGACGGCGTGACTCTTCCCGACAACCCGAACTACAACGTGACCGGCAATGTCGATCTCGTGGGCGGCTCGCTCGATCTCACACTCGGCCGCACTCACGGCCTGGTCCAGCCGTACGTGGTGGGTGGCTTAGGCGTCTTCCGCCGGCGGGTGA
>DATCXG010000397.1:0-13310 GCA_036565945.1 Gemmatimonadaceae bacterium | reverse complement strand
CAGCGGGTCGCGGCGCGGGCGTCCGAAGAAGCGCGCCGTGCGGCGGCGCCAGCCGAAGGAGAGCATCGTCGCGTTCCTCGAGCACGAATACGATCGGCGGATGGTGCGCGATGCGCTCGCCGGCGATGTGAAAGTTCGGTTCGCCGAGGGCCCGCGAGAGGTCCACCCGCCGTGGCGAGGCGAGGCTCCGATCGCGGTGCTGGTGGAGCTGCACGAGGAACGAGAGCGCAGGATGGAACGCGCTCTCGGGATCCTCCGCCGGGAAGCGCCCACCATCCCGAGGTGGGCGTGCGTCGATGTAAACCCCGCTTCCCTGTACATGTCCACGCGGCTCACCGAGTGCGGCATCATCACGGCCGTGGCGGCCAGGGGCGACGACCTCGGATCCCGGCTGCGAGCGTTGTTGAAGAACTCGCGCATCCGGAGCGAGAGCGAAGCTCTCCGGAAGGTGTGGCACGAGTGGTCTGGGCCGGAAACGCGGGAGACCATCGAGGCGTGCATCGCCGTGAGCGCCACCGCCAAGACAGTGCGCGACGTTCAGCACCAGCTCGACAAGCCGCTCCGGGCACTGAGGCGTGAGCTCTCGGGCAACGGCCTCCTTCCCCTGATCAGCATACTGGCACTCTGCCGGCTGCTCCGGGCGATGTACCGCCTCGACCACCCGGGCATCAGAGTAAAGGCCGTCGCCACGGAGCTCGGTTACGGGTATTCGCAGGCGCTGTCCCACCAGTTCAAGCGGCGCACCGGACACTCGATCAGCGGTCTGCCACGCGGCAGACGCTTCGCGACCCTCGCGGCGCTCGTGAAAGCAGAGCTATCCGCCCGCCAGAATCGCAGCTGAATTATGGCCGAAAATTGCACCATTTTGGTCATTTGGAGCATCGACCTGCACGCCCGCGTGCCTTACGATGCCGAGCACGAACCACGAAGGAGGAAGCACCGTGGAATCGAGCTCGCCACCTCAGGCATTCTCGACCCAGCCGAACCGCCGGATCAGCGCCAGCTCCGAGGCGCTTTCGACTATGGGCCCCACCGGCGCCACCGCCATCCTCGACCCCGATAGCGGCCAGTTCTACTCGCTGAACGAGGTGGCCGGGCGGGTGTGGGAGCTGCTGCGCGACGGGACAACCTTCCGCGCGATCATAGACCAACTACAGAGCGAATACGACGTCGGAGGCGAGACGCTCGCCGCGGACGTGGAGCGCCTGCTCGAGCAGTTCGCGAGGGCCGGTCTGATCGCGGCAGAAGGAGGCGCACATGACGAGCGGTGAGTTGGTGGCGCACACCGAATCGAGCACGGCGTCGAACCAGATCCGGGTGCCATCGGTCCTGACGAGCGGAATCATGATCGCGGCGCTCAAGCTCTCGCTCAAGGTGCGGGGATACAAGCGGACCATCCAGTGGGTGAGGCGAAGAGTAGAGCGGGTTCCGGTGCGCGCGGACGTGCCGCCGACAGTGGTGAAGGCCGCGGAGTGGTGGGTGGCGATGGCGGCGGCATTCTACCCGGGCCGCGCGCAATGTCTCGAGCGTTCCCTGGTGCTCTACTACATACTGCGGCGGCAGGGCGTGCCCTTGAAGTACTGTCACGGTGTGCAGCCCTGGCCGTTGATATCGCACGCCTGGGTGGAGTATCGGGGCGAGGTGGTCAACGATGTCCCCGAGCGGGTGAACGAGTTCTCGCGGCTACCGGACCAACTACCATGAGGTTCTTCACCTGCGTTCTCGATCCCCAGGGGCTGGGCCTCGCCAACCGTACGCGCCAAGCATACGAGGTATTGCCGCGCCAGCGCGGACTGCACTACGAGTGGCAGTGCTTCGAGAGCGCGGCTGTACTGACAGGATGGGATGATCCGTACGGAGATCCGCTGGTCGCGCGGGATGGCGACTGGATCGCGGCGGGGATGGTGCGCCTCGACAACCGCCCGGAGATAGAGAAGTGGGTTCATCGAAGGGAGAAGGCCGCCACCGATCTCGAGCTCGTTCTCAGCGTGGTCGCACGATATGGAAGTGAGTATGTCTCGAAGCTGCTCGGCGACTTCGCGTTCGTCGCGTGGAATGGGAAAACGAGAAGAGGGGTGGCGGCGTGCGATGCGTTTGCGGTTCAGAAGATCTTCTATACGCAGCGTGGGAGGTTCCTGTCGTTCGCATCACGAGCGGAAGCACTCGCGGCCGGCGATGAATATGAGCTGAGCTACTTGCTGGCGCTGGTATCGCTGCACAACCGTCCGCGCGGCGCAACGGTCTACAGGGGAGTGCGACAATTGCCGCCAGCCTCGCTGGCCGCAATTGGGGAGCGTCGCATCGACGTACGGCAGTACTGGCATGCCACGGATATCGCGATGGAGCCGTCATGGGCGCGGTCCGAGGCATGCCTGGTCGAAGAGTGCCGCCAGTTGTTAGCTGATTCCGTGCGTCAGCGGATGACGAGCGATTGCACGACGTGGGCGCAGCTGTCCGGCGGCCTAGACTCCTCATCCGTAGTCAGCTTCGTACAGTGGCTAGCAGAGCGTCGTGAGATCCCGAACGGTCTGGCGGGCACGGTGACCTTCGTAGATCGCCAACGGACGAGTACCGACGAGCGTGCATACTCGGATGCGGTTCTCAGCCGCTGGCGAGTCCGCAATGAGCTGATAATCGACCCACCCACCTGGTACGATGAGCGCTTCGCACCACCTCGTACCGACCAGCCTCGTGGCGATTTGCACGTTTACCCACGCGACAACCGATTGTGCGCCATCGTGCGCGCGGCCGGGGGCAGGGTACTTCTCACCGGAGTCGGCGGCGATGAGCTCTTCAGCGGGAACATGCTCTACTTCGCGGACTGGCTGGCAGGAGGACGCGCGTTGCCTGCTATGCGGGAGATGGCGCGTCGTGCCGCGATTGGAAGGGTGTCGTTCTGGACCTTGGCTTACCGCAATGCGCTGCTTCCGCTGCTGCCGCGAGCGATTCAAACTCATCTCGTTCATGATCAGGACGAGTCGATGGCTCCGTACTGGGTGGACTCAAGTATCCTGGCCCGATACGGCTTTGCTGGACGACCTTCCTCCGCGCCTGCATACGCTGGCCCCATTGGAAAGAAGTACCATCACGCGGTCGCATCACTGGTAGCGCGCATCGAGTCGCCCACCCAAGGCGGCGTTCTGGCTGACTGTTTGGATGTGAGACATCCGTTGCTCTACAGGCCGCTGGTAGAATTCTCGCTACGCCTCCCACCGGAGCTGCGAGCAAGGCCACACGCTCATCGCTGGCTGTTCCGAGAGGCCGCTCGTGGGATCCTACCTGATGCGGTTCGCACGCGTGTGGGCAAGCCTACCACCAGTGATTTCTTACTGCTCTCGTTGAGCGCGCAACGCAAGTATCTGGAGCCCCTGCTTCACCGCCCGATCCTCGCTGATCTGGGCGTGCTCGATGCAGCGACACTCCGCGAAGCCTTCACTTCCGTATCCCAAGGGCTCGCCGGTGGTAACCGGCCATACGGTACCCTGTTTCGAACGCTAGCCGTAGAAGCATGGCTACAAATACGCTCTGGCAGATGGCCGCAACGCAGCCAATCCGGCAGCAAGGCAGATTTGGTGCAAGCTCACACACCCTCCATTTGAGGGTATTCGAAGGAGGCGGCTATGAAAGCAACGTACGAAGCACCCGTATTAGTGATCGGCGGAGACGTCGTCCGCAACACGCTGACCGGCTCGAGCGTTGGTCTCGAGTGCGACGATCCAGATCAGTTCAACATCAAGTGCCCCGGCAGTGTAGGGTACTACCTGTAGTCAGCTAGACCGTGCGGCCATCTGCCAGAGCGCTTGCACGGAACCAGACGTGCCACTCCAGGTAGCGCTCGAGCTACCGATCGCCGAGCGGGTTCCTTCCTCGATGTCGAAGCCAATAGTCGAACCAACGAAGATTTCGAAGCACCCAATCCTGGTAGAGCGACCAGTCGTCGATGATATGGCCCTGCTCGGGGTGCAACACGAATTGAACCGGCACATCACAGTCGGATAGTGCTGCGTAGAGCTCGAAGCCCTGAGCAAGCATATACGATTGCCGGATAGCGTCTTGCGTGGACGACCTCCCTCCGTAGCGCAGGAGCACGGGCGTACGCACGCGTGTTATGTGAGTGATTGGAGACTGGGCAGCATAGATGTCGGGGCGCGTCCACGGCGTCCCCCCGAAATACCACCGGTCCGACAGCGCATGGGTTGCGTAGTTCTGGCCATATTCGCTAACCAAGTTGACCGGGCCATCGTTGATCGAGGCAGCGGCAATGCGCGACGTATGCGTGATCGCGTACGCAGTCAGGTAACCTCCGTAGCTGTGGCCAGCGATACCCACAGCATTGGAGTCGACGAGCCCGCGTTCGATCATGGCAGTGACCCCAGCGTCGATATCCCCGAACGGTCCCGGTCCCCAATCGCCGCGTATCGCTTGCTGGAATGCTGGGCCGTAGCTTGGATCGCCACGAGGATTGGGAAGCAAAACCAGATATCCCGCCGCGGCCAGTAGCTGGGGAGGGATAATCTGAGATGCGAAGTTGATGCCAGCGAAGGTGTTGGTATACTGGGCACCTGGGCCACCGTGAAGTTGAATCACGAGCGGGTAACGCCTCGTGGCTCGATAGTTCGGAGGTTTGACGAGGAAGCCGTGGATGGTAAAGCGGTCGTCCTTGCTCCTCCAGGAGATTTGATCGACGTGGCCCAGCCGCATCGCGGGTAGAGCGTCGGCTTCATGTGTCAGCTTCGTGAGCTCGCGAGAGCGAACGTCGACGCGGAATAGCTCCGGTGGCTGGTTGGCGTTCTCCAGGACGACGACGAGCACGCTCTCATCGCGCGAAAGCGCATAGCGCGATACCGATAGCGTATCCGGCGTGAGCGCACGCCACGCTCGAGACGGTACATCGACCATGTAGAGACGGGCCGTCCCACGTTGATATCGCGCGATGAAGAGATGTCCGTCATCTGCGCCCCACAGAGGCCTGAACGCCGTGGTTAGCCCGTCGCTTGCTGGCGACAGGGCGAGCACCGTATGCTCTCCATCGTCGCTCTCCACTTGCAGCGCATGGATGGAGGCCGGCCCGCTATCGGAATGGAACTGTGCCTGCAGGTAAGCGATCCATCGCCCCGTCGGGGACCAGGAAGGAACGGTTCTGGCCATATCCGCCGGAAGCAGTCGATGCAGGGCCCCTGTGCGCGGATCCAGCGTGTACAGGACGCGCCGCGTGAGCTTATCCCAGTACCCCGCACCAATCGGCGAGCCACTCACCAGGAGCGCTCCGCGGGGCGACCAGTCGATCTCCGGGCGGATCTCCGACGATACCAGATGTCGCACCAGTACCTGCGCGGAATTCCTACCTGGCACGACAGTGGCTACGTAGGCTCCAGTGGTGTCCTTGGCATACCCCCGCGAGGTTGGCTCCGTATAGTCGCCTGGCGCATCGTGAAATACGACGAGCCGTGGCGGAGCGTTCTCCGTATTCTCCATGCGACCGTGCACCTGCGGCTCTGCGGCGAGATATGCGATCGTGTCGCTCGTCGAGCTCCAGGCAAATGCTACGATCGATCCACCCACGTAGTCCGGAGTCGCAACCGGTCGGGCGTCCTGGACTGAATCAGTGGGGGTGTATTGCCAGATGCTGGCTCGGCCGCGCGACGCAACGAGGAATGCCAGCGTGGCGCCAGTCGGCGACCACCTGAGTAATCGGGGCGCCCCAGCCGTTCTCACTTCGACCCGACGTTGGGTTTGCAGGTCGAGCAGCACGATCCGTGCGGCATCGCTGCTGTCCGGCGAAGTCGCGACCTGTGGTGCCCCATGCATGGGAATCGCCGCTCCTACGACATACGCGACCCAGCGTCCGTCCGCGGATACCGCAAGCTGACTGAACGCCCGCAGCTCCAGCATGTCGGCGAGCGTCGGAAGATGGCCTGCTGCAGGCGGTACTACGGTGTCTGATGCGGCCCCCTGCGCGCCCGCGCTACAGGAGGCCAGCATCATGGCGCACACCGTGCCGCTCCTGCATAGGAGGCGCCGGCGCTTCGATGTCACGCCCGTGCCTCAGAGACGGATGTGTATGCCGAGCATGGTGTTCCGGCCAGCGACGGGAGCGGTGTTCGTGCCTTCGTATGCTCGATTATTGGCCAGGTTGTCTATCGCCAGGAAGACATCCAGTTGATCGGACAACTCCCGCGTAACTCCGACATTGATCTTCGTGAACGATGGGTAGGTGGCCGTGAAGTACCGAACGGAACCAGTGCTGAGGTACGCGCTCGGACAGGCGGGTTCCGTACGGGACGCGAGACATCGATACTCAGCCAGGAAATCGGTCTGCCTGAAGTTGCCCACATAAGTCACGCCAGCCGTGAACGTCATTCTATTCGAGGGCGTCACGGTAAGCGCTGCGCCCGCCGTATGCGATGGAATTCCCAGTGGCTCATCCCCTACTTCGATGGTGCCATTCGGATCGCCAACGGATACAAAACGCGAGCGTACGTACCCATACTGCGCCGACATCCTGAGCCTGGTGCTGATCGAGAGCTTCCCCTCTACTTCGATTCCTCGATTGGATACCTGTCCGACGTTCTGGTACTGATAGGTTGGTAGCGGCGAAGTGGCGACCTGCATGAATGCAATGAGGTCCCGTGCGCTTTGCGTGTACCCGCTGACGCTGACGGACCCACGGTCACCGAACACCAGATCGACACCGCCGTCCCAACCAGCCTGTGTTTCCGCAGCCAGGAGAGGGTTCGCCAACTTGATATATCCGGAACTGACGGAGCCGGTCGCCTCCCCTGCTGTTGGTGCGCGAAGCGCCTTGCCATAGGAGGCCCGTACCTTGAGCGTGGCGCCGCCTACTCCTCTCACCATCGTCAGCCCGACGCGCGGCAGCACGGCCGGACCGTAATCCGCGCCGAACGTCGAGTTGTCCTCCGCGCGCACTCCCGCAGTGGCGAAGAGCGCGTCACGCCAACCCAACTGGGTCTGCACGAAGTAGCCGGTGTTCGTGGTGCGCGTAATGCTTCCGATCAATAAGCCGGGTGGCGATGTCTGAATGGTCCCCTCGAGGTTCAGCGCCCTGCTAGTGCTCAGCAGGTCAATCGGTTGAGCAAAGTGGTCGACGCCGATCGTAAGAGAGCCGGTCAGGTCTGGATTCAGTGTCCCGGACACCGACGAGCTGATGGCAAGCGACACTTTGCGTGATTCGTAGTGCGTCAACGAGAGCAGGGTGTCAGAAGGCGTCGTATTCCGAGGCCGCGCCTGGGAGTTATGCGTCGTGAACCGCTCGATACCGATGCTCGCTTGACTGTGCCACCAGCTCGTCGGTGCCGCGCTCAGGCGAGCGCCCAGCGTTTCATTCGTGCTGGTCGAATTCATATATCTCGGTTGGGAGCGCGGGACATAGCCGGTTTCCATGGTCAGCGGATTGCTCACCACGGGAGCATCAGTGTCGAGGTAGCGTGCCGAGATATCGGCGCTGAGGACATCAGAGGTGAAGTGCATTCCTCCGTAGACGCTGGATGCCGACTGTCGTGAGATTTCTCCATGCGGGAGATAGTCGGCCATATGACTGTACCCACCCCCGAAGGAGTAGGTAACATCCTCCCCTCCCCCGTGGACGGATCCCGAGTACTGCTGCCGCGGCACCGCGCCGAAGTCGGCATACGGCGTCTGCATTACTCCGCCAGCTAGTTGGAGATCTACCTGAGGGTGAGTCAGCCGGTTTCCGCGTTTCGTGAATATCTGGATGACGCCGCCTGCTGCATCCGAACCGTACATTGTCGCGGCCTGTGGACCGCGAACGACTTCTATTCTGTCGATGCTCGCGGGATCCACGGGCGTGAAGGAGTACTCGGTTGCTTCCACTCCATCCACGAAGATCTTCATGTTTCCTGCTCCGAGCAGTGAGGATGCTCCGCGCACCGATATCTGTGTTGCCGTGGGATTGTCGGGGCTATTGAACGCAACTGCCGTCGGCACCGCCTGGCGCAAAATGGCGGCGAAGGTAAGCGGGTGCTGACGTGCGATCTGTTCGCCGGTTATCACGGTTATCGGTGTCGGGAGCGCCTTTACTTCGGTGGGGATCAGGGTGCCCGTGGTCACGACCTGATCGAGAATCGTCGGCGATCGCGTCATCGCTAGGTTTGCGATCAGATCCTCGCCGTCTTTTACGACAACCGTTCGCGTGGCCCTCTCGTAGCCCACCTGGCGCGCGGTCAACGTGTACGTGCCGGCCGATACCGAAGGGAATCGATACGTGCCTTCGCTACCGGTGCTCGTAGCGAGAGAGGCTTCCTCCAGCCGCACTGCGACCGCCGGGATCGGACGGCCGGTCGCCGCGTCAGTCACTCGTCCAGTAACCGAGCCTTGAAGGACACGACGCTCGGAGCGTTCGGAGTGACTCCGCGGTTCGATCGCGATCCCAACCTCGGTGCGACGAGCCTGTAGCCAGGTGCCACGCAGCACAATGGCGAGTGCTTGCTCCACGGTCGCGTCGGATATCGTAACCGTCACCAACCGGTCAGCCGGCAGGTCGCTGTCGTTGTAGATCAGTCGGACTTCAGCCTGGCTCGCGATGGCACGCAGCGCTTCCTTCATCGTGGCCTGCTGCAGGGCAAGCGTGATCAGATGCCCCACGTGGTCACCGGACGACTGCGCGCGCTCGACGACGGCCGATCTTGGTTGTCCGAACGCACTACCAGAATCACCATCCGCACCCTCCACCTGCGCGCCAGCCCGTATCGCTGCGAGGCTACACAGACCAATGAGTACCAGGAACAGCAGCTCCCGACGCGTCGTTTGCATGGATGTGCCTCCGGCAGAGGGTCGCTCGGACCCCCGATGTGAGGTTGGAGTTTTCAGCGAGGAACCGGGGTCAGCGACCTTCCGGTCGTGCGGTGACTGCCACTACCCTTCCCTCCTCAGCGAAGCGCGCGTGCACGATCGGGCCGAGGATCTCGAGGGCTTTCGAAAGCGAGATCGAATTCAATCCGCCCGTGAAGTACTGCTTCGCCAGCGTCGAGTCGGTCATCCGGAACTCGACATCGTACCATGTCTCGAGCTGCGACAAGACTTCGGGGAGCGACGCCCCATCGAACGTGAGGTAGCCGGCGGTCCAGGCGCCGAAACTCTCAGGGTCACCGGTGAACCGGGCGATGGCACCGCTCGAGTCGATGTAGGCCCCGTCACCCGGCCGCAGGTCTATGGTAGCAGCGCTCGAGTCATCGCTCGCACGGAGGGCAGCGGCTCCCGATCGAACGGCGACTCGCGCGCGCGAATCCTCGGCGTATTCCCGCACGACGAAGCTCGTTCCCAGATCCTCGACCACCGCATGCCGAGTCCGAACGCGGAATGGCCGGTCGTCGTCGTGGATGACATCGAAGAGCGCCTCACCCTCCAGCCGGATCTCGCGCGGCCCCGTGAGGGGGGCCATGACGTAGCGGAGAGAGCTGTTCGGAGCCAGTATGGCTCGGCTGCCATCCGGCAGATCCACGGTATCCAGCTCCGCCGCCAGCGTCGTCACCGTGCGAGGAGCCGGCTGCGCACCAGTACGAAGCGACTGCAGTAACTTCGTGGCAAGACTCCAGTTCAGGGCAACCCCAATCACCAGAGCCGCAGCCGCGGCCAGGCCGATCGTCCGCCAACGGGTGGCGTTCGCCGAGCCACGAGAGCGGGAATCGATCGAAGGGACGGAGAACGCCATGCGCTCCTGATCGCGGGGCGCATCATTGGCCGCGCCCGAGCCGATTCCTGTGCGCACGTGGAGCAGACGGACCAGCTGCTCTTCACGAGCCACCTCGCGGAGCAGCTCTATCGCGTCGGGACGTCCATAAAGCCGCGCGACCGCTTGTCGCACACCAGGATCATCGAGCCGCGCGCGACCCGAGGCGATCAGGCGTAGAAGCTCCTCGAGCTCGTCGTCGCGATCCATGGAGTCGGTCGGCGTCATGCCTTAGTAACGGACGAGGCGCGCGACTCCCTAATTTTCGCCCCGATCCGTCAGCTCCCCCGCCCGATCCGGTCGCGAAGCAGCCGCATCGCTCGACCGAGGTAGTTCTCCACTGACTTGACGGGCATCTCGAGCTCTCTCGAGATTTCCTTGTAGCTCTTGTCGCCAAGCCAGCGTAGCTCCAGTACCTGACGCATGCGCTGGGGAAGGCTCGTGAACGCGCGCCGAACGAGCTCCTTGGCTTCGCTACGCTCGAGCTCCTCGTCGGGGGTCAGCGGCGCCGAGCTCATGCCAGGTGCCCACCCGCTCACGGCGCTGATCTCCTGGATCGACACCTCGAGACGGTCATGACGTAGATGGTCGATGCAGGCGTTCCGTACGGCGACCCTGAGGTAGGCGGCCAGGTGCGTGTTCGTAGGTACGGAGAGCCTGTCTCGCCAGACGCGCGCGAAGACATCCATGACGATGTCCTGGGCGACAGCCTCCGACGGCACGATACGAGAGGCATGGTGAATCAGCCCGGTCACATGCCGGCGAAATAGCTGATCGAATGCGCTCTCATCCCCAGCTCGAATCGCGGCCGCCAACTGCGAGCTCTCATCGGGGCCATACTCATTGACCGGCCGCTCGGCGACAATGCGTGTACGAGCGGTGATTCGCATCGGGCGTTGGGCGTCGGAAGTCGCTGGCGATCCGGCGCGCCCGGGTGGCTCGCTCCGCGCCAGTCCCACGGACTCCGCCATTCGGACCTCGAGGTGTTCGAGAATCGTGCCGTGCTACAGTGTAGCACAGTGTGGCACGACGGTCCGCATGTGTCAATAGAGGAGCACGGCCCGGGCGGGGATGACCGCGGGGAGCCCGGGCGCCGAGCCGCGAGCTAGTCGCTGCGCTTGCGTCTGCTCGGCCGCTTCGCCTTCGCGGCTGGCACTTGCCTGTCGCGCTGCCTGGTCGCGATCGGTGGCTTCTCTTCCGCGACTCTGCGTTGCTGGCGTCTGTCGACGGGGGCTGATTCGGCAGCGACGCGACCGTGCGGGTACCTGGCGTCCCAGGCGTCGAGTGCGTCCAGGATGGCCTGCCGAGCCCAGGTCGACTCATCCAGATGGTCGGCCTCGGCCACCCGGCTGAGGCGCCGACTATGCTCTGGAGTCATCCGAATCTGCAGAAACTCAGTCTTCGCCATTCGCCAGGATCGCTCGCTGTGGTCGTGTCACGGTGTACCACGACAAGCTATGGCGAAGAGGCGGAATAGGCTGTCTCACAATGTGTTACGGCATCGCGACGTCCGCTTCCGGCGCGTCTCCGACTGGTGCAGTCGCCAGTGCGCCTCGGGGCACTGGGGCGGCCGATCGCGAGGGCAAACAAAGCAATGCGGGACTCCCGGACTGGCTATGCGCGGCTACGAAGCGGAAACCCGCCAACTTGCCAAGTATAGTACGGAGTACTATACTAACGCCATGCTCCGGGATTTCCACTTCCTAGACTCTGTCCGCCTTCCCGAACACGCGTGCCCGGAGAAGCACCCGCACTCTTGCTTCTCGGAACGTCGTCCGAAGCAGGTGTTATTCCACAACCACTAGGAGGTAGAGCTATGAAGCAGAACAGGAAAGCGACCTCCATCAGCGACCGGATCCTCGACGGTCTCGAGGAGGCAGTCGCCTTCGAGTATGGCAAGCTGCCGGGCACGCGCGTCGACCGGGTGACGCTCACCGCTCGCGTGGCCGAGGCGCCGCCGGCGCCGACTTACACCAGTGCGCGAATCGCGCGGATAAGATCGCAGCTGCGTCTCTCGCAGGCCGTCTTCGCCATGGCACTCAACGTGAGCGCGGAGACCGTGCGCGCGTGGGAGCAGGGGAAGCGTGAGCCCGACGGGGCGGCGCTGCGGCTCCTTCAGATAGCGGAGCAGCACCCGGAGTGGATACTCGAGACGGTGAGTATCAGGAGTCGCGTGAGCAGCACGGCAGACGGGTAGCCGACGGGTAGGGGAAGCGGCGAAGGCTTCTACCGTGCCTTAGCGCTTCCGCCCGCCGGGACCGCTCCGCGAGCCCTTGCGATCGGTGAGCGCTTGGAGCCGCGCTTCGTTCGCCGGATCCGACGCCGAAGCAACGAGGATGTCCCAATCATCCGGCGGGTTGCCAGCATCGAGCATCCTGGCGAAGACGGAGTATGCATCCGTCCTGCTGCCGTAAGTACGCAGTGAGCTCTCGTCGTTCACCCAGGCGTAAACGATCAGCCGTGCCGACGACTGGAAACGGTAGAATAGCCGGTAGCGACCATTGCCTGTCTTTGCCCGAAACCAGTTCTTCCTGTCGTCCCCGAGCGTGCCACCGTGTCGGTACACTGGACTACCTGGGTCGCGTGGGATCTTGTCGAACGCGAGGTCCAGGAGATGCGCGAGGAGCTTCGCGTTGGGACCGCTGCCGCCCACCGAGTCCGGGGCCTCGCGTTCCGCTGCAACGACGAGCTTCTCGAGCTGAGCGAGGAAGAGCGGGTGAGCAAGGATCGTCCAGCCCAGCACCTCTACACCGCTGCCGCGCCGAGACGCGGACCGGGCAGCCTTCTCGGGCTGCCCGCCCTTTCGAGCCTTCGTCCCGCGAGCAGAGCGCTTCCGCCGATCGGTCATGATCGCAGGATGCTCGATCGAGCGTGCGTGCTCTACAGCTCCACGGCGCCGTCGAGTGGTGCGCCGTGGTCGATCACGGCGCCTTCGGCGGCCGAGCGCGCGCGTGCGAGAAGCGATGCGGGGAACGCAGCGATCCGATCCGGATGCTCGGCCATATCACGACCGAGGAAGGCCAGGAACTCGTCTAGCACCGGATCGTCGTGCTCCATGGCAGACGCGTTGATGATGCGAACTTCGTTGCCTGCGATGACGTAGCCGATCCGCTGGCCGGGGCCCAGCCCGAGGACGGTGCGGACGGCCGGGGGCAGAGTCGTCTGCGAGCGTTCGGTGAGCTTGCTGGTAACGATCGATGGCATCGGGCGACCTCTGTGCACTGCAGTTGTAAATGATGCGTCCGCATTGAAAACAATGCGTTTGCATTGAATATAATGCATTTGCATTGCACGATCAATGGGCCGCTGAAAGGCCGGGCAGCGAGCATCGATTTCCCCTCCGAGCTTTGTGTCAGCGCTTGGGGATCCTGCGAGGGCCTCAGCTCATGTAGCGATCGCGGTGATCGCCTTCAGGCGCGTAGGGGTGATCGGCTTGGAGCGAAATGCCTGATCGGCTTCCGCAGAAATCGGTGATCGGCTTCGAGCGGAATGGGTGATCGACTTCGGCAGAAATGGGTGATCGGCTTCGCGCGAAACGGGGGATCGAGATCGAGCGAAATACGCAAAGGCTACGTGCCTCACGCAGCCACCGCGAGAGCGAGTT
>DATCXG010000394.1:0-4606 GCA_036565945.1 Gemmatimonadaceae bacterium | reverse complement strand
AGCCGAGCAGGTGGGCATCCACCATGCCGATGGCTGTCATCAGTGCGTATATGGTCGTCGGGCCGACGAACGCGAACCCGCGCCGTCGGAGCTCGGTGGAGAGTGCCACGGACTCCGGGGTGCGCGTGGGCACTTCGGAGTCCGTGCGCGGCGCCGGCGTGGTGTCGGGCACGAACGACCAGACCAGCGCGTCGAGCCCGCCGTCGTCGCGCAGCGCGATCGTCGCCCGTGCGTTGGTGCGCGCGGCCTCGATCTTCCTCCGGTTGCGCACTATCCCCTGGTCGGCCATCAGGCGTTCGACGTCCGCATCGGTGAAGGCGGCGACGGCGTCGGGGTTGAAGCCCTGGAATGCGGCACGGAACGCTGGGCGCTTGTTGAGGATGGTCAGCCACGACAGCCCGGACTGGAAGGCTTCGAGGGTGATCCGCTCGAACAGCGCGCTCTCGCCGTGCACCAGCATCCCCCACTCGGTGTCGTGGTAGTGGCGATTCGCCGGATGCGATGCGGCCCAGTAGCAGCGTCCGAGTCCGTCGTCGCCGATCACCGCTTCGTGCGACGACGGTAGCGACGATGGCGACGGTGGCTCCACGGGCGTGGTATCGAAATTGTGACGCATGCTCACCGGGCTCCCGGCTCAGCCGAAGATCTGGGAAGGCAGTCTGCCCTGTTCCAGCAGCATCCTGGCCGCGTTGTCGAAGCCGGCCCACGCGGCCAGTGCCAGACGCCCACCCACGCTGACACGTCGGACCCCGAGCGCTTCGAGCTCGCCGGTGCGCATGTCGGGACTCACGAGCAGCACGTTGACCGCCTTCGGCGCCACGGCTTGCACGATAGCCTTGATATGGGCGGGCTCGCGCACGCCAGGCGCATACAGGCAGTCGGCGCCGGCGTTCGCGTAAGCGACCAGTCGCTCGATGGTCGCGTCGATGTCGGTGTTACCGATCAGAAAGCCTTCCGACCGTCCGACAAGGATGGCGTTCTCGTCGATCTCGTCGATTGCTCGGCGCGCGGCCCTGATGCGCTCGACCGCCAGCGGCAGCTCGAAGAGCCGACCCCCGTGGAGATCTTCTATGGAAAGACCGGCGACGCCCGTAGTCATGGCCAGGCGCACATTGGCCGCGACATCGGCAGGCTGTTCGGCGAAGCCGGCCTCGAAGTCCGCGTTCACCGGCAGGTCGGTGGACGCGCAGAGCTCCCGGAGATGAGCCAGCGTGACGTCGCGCGAGAGTGTCTGATCTTTGCGCCCCAGCGACCCCGCGAATCCCGAGCTGGTGGAGGCGAGCGCCTTGAAGCCGAGTTTCTCGAGCCGGCGCACGCCCCCAACGTTCCAGGGGTTCGGTAAGATGAAGAAGCCATCTCTGTGTAGATCGCGGAAGGTCTGGCGCTTGGTCTCGAGGTCGACGGTCATGATTGCTCCTGGTTGTGATTGCCATGGAAAGATGGATGGGCTCGCGATGCTGCCTCCCTCTCGAGCAGGATTCGTTTTCTCTCGATCCCCCAGCGGTAGCCCGCAAGTGAGCCATCGCTCCTGACGGCGCGGTGACACGGGATGATCACCGCGAGAGCGTTCGTGGCGCATGCGTGTCCCACGGCGCGTACCGCGGTTGGTCGTCCGATGCGCCTGGCGATGTCGGTGTAGCTCGCGGTCGATCCAGCAGGGATCTCCCGCAACGCCTGCCAGACTGTCTTCTGGAACTCGGTGCCGCGCATGTCGAGCGGCACGTCCACGTCGCGTGCGGGCGACTCCACGAGCTCCACCACCCTGGTAGCGAGCGCGTCGAGCTCCGCGTCGCCATCGATCAGCGAGACGCCGGGGAAGCTGTCCTGCAGGTGGTGCCGCAATGCGTCCTGATCCTCGTCGAGGAACACGGCACAGAGCCCGCAGCCGCTACTGGCGCGTCGGGCGACCAGGATGAGGCCGAGCGATGAAGGTTTGATGACGAACTCCATGCGAGCCACTTCGGTTGGAATCGCGCCGGGCTTCCGGAGCTCTGCTTCGAGTTTCATGTCGTTTCCTCTTCGACGCCGGTGATGCGTTTCTATTTCGCGCCGGAAGTTAGGCGTGGCAGTTCGCGGCGTCTCGCCATTTTCGGACATCTACACGTTCGGCGCATGACTTCTGTAAGATGTTGAAGTGTTGGAAGTTAGCGCTCCGGGTTACATGTCCGAAAGTGGCTATTGTGGCGTCGTCACATACGCTATAATCACTCATGACCTCGGATCACGCAGCCCTCTACAGCGCCTGTGCGTCCCGCGACCCTCGCTTCGATGGGGTGTTCTTCGTGGGCGTGACATCCACGGGCATCTACTGCCGCCCCATCTGTCCGGCCAAGATGCCGAAGGCGTCGAACTGCCGCTTCTTCGACAGTGCCGAAGCCGCGGAGAAGGCGTCTTTCCGTCCCTGCCTGCGCTGTCGACCGGAGCTAGCGCCAGGCAGCGCGCCGGTGGACGACGCGCATCGCGTCGCCAGCCTTATGGCCAATCGGATTGAAGAAGGGATGCTCGACAGCGGCGCTGGTCTGGAAGATGTTGCCGCGCAGTTTGGCTGGAGCTCGCGCCAGATTCGCCGCATCGTCCACAAGGAGCTGGGCGTGTCGCCCATGGAATTGGTGCTGACCCGCCGTCTCCTCCTGGCCAAGCAGCTGCTCACCGAGACCGCGCTGCCGATGACCGAGGTCGCATTCGCCAGCGGCTTCTCGAGTCTCCGCCGCTTCAACGATGCGTTCAGCCGCCGCTATGCCATGCCGCCCAGTCGCTTGAGGAAGGCGATGGGCGGCCTTGTCGGCGCCACGATGGATGGCGCAGTGAATGGGACGGCTTCCCCCGAATCGTTCACGTTGCAGCTGAGCTACCGCCCGCCCTTCGATTGGCCGGGGATGCTGCAGTTCCTGGGCGCGCGCATGATGAAGGGCATCGAGTGGGTTCAGGAGGACGGCTACCTTCGCACGGTGCAGCTCGGCGACCACAAGGGATGGGTTCACGTCCGCCACGCGCCCGAGCGACGCGCGCTCCTGGTGGAGCTCACGCATTCGCTCATGCCGATCCTGCCCGCCCTGCTCCGCAGACTGCGGCACGTGTTCGACCTGAGTGCACGACCGGATGTCATTGCTGCGCGATTGATGCAGGACGACTTGCTAGCGGATGCGGTCGCGGGCAATCCCGGCCTGCGCGTGCCCGGCACCTTCGACGGCTTCGAGCTGGCGGTGCGCGCCATCCTGGGCCAGCAGATCACCGTGAAGGCCGCGACGACTCTGGCGGGACGCTTCGCCGAAGCCTTCGGTGAGGCGATCGACACGCCGCACGCTGGCCTGGCTCGCCTCTGTCCCACACCGCAACGAATCGCGGCGGCGAGTGCGGACGAGATCGCAACACTTGGCATCATCCAGACCCGAGCGCGGTGCATCATCGCCCTGGCGGAAGAAATCGCGTCCGGGCGGCTCAAGCTGGAAGCGGGCGTCGACCCCGAAGCAGCTATCCAACAGCTCGTCGCGCTGCCCGGCATCGGCAAGTGGACAGCGCACTACATCGCGATGCGGGCACTACGCTGGCCCGATGCGTTCCCCAAGGAAGACGTTGTGCTCAGAAAGGAGCTCGGCGGTGTGACGGCCGCCCGGGCTGAAGAGCTCTCGCAGGCGTGGCGGCCATGGCGCAGCTACGCCACGTTGCATCTCTGGCAGAACGCGAGTCTGAGCCACTCGCCCGCTCTTTGCTGATAGCTACCTGTCACGGCGCAATCCTCGGCCTTGCGGTGGTGGCCATGCGACGCCGCTGACCGGTTGGGCTGGGGAACCGTGGGACTACGGTAGTCTTTTACCACATCGCAAGGATACCACATCGTAAGGACGTCGACGCGGAGCTAGCTCTCGCGCCATTCGTCCGCTCCTTCGGTACTCTCTCACCCCCACGATGATGAAGATCCTGATGGTAGTGACATCGCACGATCAACTCGGTGACACGGGCCGCAAGACCGGCGCCTGGCTCGAGGAGATCGCTACACCATACTATGTGTTCAGAGACGCCGGCGCGGAGGTCACGCTAGCTTCACCGAAGGGCGGCCAGGCCCCGGTGGACCCGAGCAGTGAGGCGCCGGATTCGCAGACTGAGAATACGCGTCGCTTCGAGGCCGATCCGGAAGCGAAGGCGGCGCTCGCCAGTACTCGTCGACTGGATGAGGTCTCGCCCGAGAAGTTCGACGCCGTGTTCTATCCGGGT
The DNA here is from genome assembly GCA_036565945.1 of Gemmatimonadaceae bacterium. Classification (GTDB taxonomy): domain Bacteria; phylum Gemmatimonadota; class Gemmatimonadetes; order Gemmatimonadales; family Gemmatimonadaceae; genus JADGGM01. Next base: position 394 of record DATCXG010000394.1, on the reverse strand, counting down.
GGTCACGGCCCGCTGTGGGATCTGGCCGAGGATCGACGTTCCATTGCCCTGATCGAGGCGTTCCATCGAGCCGGCAAGCCGACCGCTCTCGTGTGTCATGGACCCGCCGCGATGCGCCACGCGAAGGGTGAGAATGGCAAGTCGCTGGTAGCTGGCAAGGCGGTGACGGGCTTCACCAACACGGAGGAGGATGCGGCCGGGCTGAGCGACGTGGTGCCGTTCAAGCTGGAGGATGAGCTGAAGCGGCTCGGTGGCCGATACGAGAAGGGCGCCGATTGGCAGGTACATCTCGCGGCCGATGGCAATCTGATCACGGGACAGAACCCGGCCTCTTCGGGCCCGGCGGCGGAGGCGGTGCTCGAGGCATTGACGACGGCTGGCGGTCGTACCTCGG
>DATCXG010000373.1:0-5803 GCA_036565945.1 Gemmatimonadaceae bacterium | reverse complement strand
GGAGAGACTGAGGTCCCAGCCAGCCAGTGGTGCTGTTCCGCCCGCGGGAAAGAGGCGCGGCGGGCCGAATGTCGCGCCGGAGCGCTCCCTCACGATCTCCACATCGCCCAGGCCACACTCCATGGCGAGATCTCTGGCCAGCCGCCGGACGGCAATCGACTCGGCAGAGCGCACGGACACCAGCTCGCGCTCCGAGGGTTCGTACGGGTAGGATGCACGCTCGAGCTCTTCGTGCGACGCGACCTTGCTCCACACGTGCGGAGCATCCGCGGCTGACTCGATGGCCACGCAGTGAACGAAGGAAGCCGTCACCTCCCATTCCACCGGGAAACTGATGCCTTCCAGCCCCTGCATCCCACGAATATGTACGTGCCCTCTGAACCGCTCCGTGGGCTGTCTGTCTCGCGCGGGCTCGTGCGCCGCTGGCGTGACCTCGTACGCGGCGTGCGCGAATATTGTCGCGGGCCGGAGCTTCTTCGCGATCTTGTAGGCGGCCTCCTTGCCGGCCCAGAGGATCCAGAGGGTATGGTCCGGGTCGGAAGAGCTCTCTATGCACGCGGCTTCGCTCGGAGTGAAAACGCGTGCGATGAAGCGGCCATCGCTCGCCTTTCCCCTGGCCTCACGCGTCCGGATGTCGATCAGGTCGTTTCCGATCAGCAAAGTACCGGCACTCCATCTCGGCGAGCTTCTGGATGATCTGGGTAGCCAGGTCGCGAGCTCCGCGCAGGCCGACGGAGTCGGTCTGCGGACGGAACATCTCGAGATCGACGAAGTATTCGTCGCCGGTCTGGGGAAAGTCGCTGTACCCCTCCTGATTGCGCCCCCGCAGGTAGACGCAGAGCACCCGTGTGTCGGGAACCGCCTGGATGATCTGGCCAACGCCGTAGGCGAAGTTCTCCGTATCCACTCGAGAGGTGCGACTCCTCCCGCCTTCCGGGAAGATCGACACCAGCTCACCAGACCGGAGCAGGTAGGCGATCTTTCCCAGGGTGCGATTCACTTCCTTGCGATCCCCGCCTCGCGTCACGTACACGCATTTACCGAGGAACGAGGCCACTCTCCAGAACCAGGTGCGGGAGAAGTTGGCCTTCTCAGGCACACTCCACGGGAAGAGTGAATACTGCCGCAGGTATCTGTGCATCGGCGCGAGCGCCAACACGATGATAATCGTGTCCAGAAGCGTGAGGTGGTTGGCGCAGACGAGAACCGGACCACGCTCCTCCCCCAGTAGTGCGGCGAACCGGGTCCGGATCCGCTGCGGATCCCGAAACGACAGATGCTTCACCACCCGGGCCCAGAAGATCCCCGTGATGGCGACGATCGGGAAGAACAGGAAGGAGATCTGGCGTTGGATCGCCAGGGTGCGCTGGTCTCTGCGCTCGATGGAGTCCACCGGCCGAGCCTACTGCAACTTCTCCTGAATGACGGCCACCGCATCGCCCAGCGTCTGGACCCGATCCGCGGACTCGTCGTCTATGGCGATGTCGAACTCGTCCTCGAAAGCGAGGACGATGTCCACAAGGCGTGCGGAGTTCACACCGAGGTCTTCCAGCAACCGGGTCTCCTCGCTTGCTGTCGCGAGATTGTCGGTGTTCTTGACGAACGGCTTGATGATCCCGATTACCCTGTCGAACGTCGCCTGATGCTCCATTTGCTCTACTCCTTATCGAAATTATTGTGCTGGGAATCCCACTTCCCGAATATTACGCATCCGTTGACGTCACCGAATCCGAAGCTGGCTTTCGCAACGATCCTGGGTTCCAACTCGATCGTCTCACCGTGAATGCTATCACGATACGGCTCCAGCTCGGGATGTAGGTCCTCGCAGTTGAGCGATCCGTGGACGAATCCACGATCCAGCTCGAGGACTGAGGCCACGCACTCGATACCTCCAGCCGCGCCGAGTGTGTGCCCGATCAACGACTTGGTCGAATTGATCGGAGGGAAGCGCTTCGGTGACACTTCGAGCGCTGCCTGCCAGCTTGCGATCTCTCGTGGATCCGCGATGGTGGCGGTGAGATGGCCGTTTATCGCATCGACTTCCTCACCGCGGATTCCAGCCGCATCCAGGGCGCCGCGGATGCAGCGCTGCACGCCGAGCGGGTTGGGGGCCGTCATGCTGCCGCCCTGTCGCTGCCCGCCGCTGTTCACCTGCCCTCCCAGTACTTCGGCGTAGATCCTCGCACCGCGCTCGAGCGCGCTCTCGAGGCTCTCCAACATCAGCATGCCTGCGCCCGACCCGGGGACGAACCCCGAGGCGCTGGCACTCATCGGTCGCGACGCCCGCTCTGGCTCCTGGTTCCGGTTCGCAGCGAGAACGCGCATGGCGTCGAAGGATCCCCAGGTATAGTGGGAATCGCCCTCAGCGCCGCCCGCCAGCATCCGCTTCGCGCGCCCGGCCTGGATCTGCCAGTAAGCCTCGACGATGGCCTCGGTGCCAGTCGTGCACGCGCTACTGTTGGTAGATACCTGGCCGCCCAGGCCCAGCAGTCCACCGATTCGCGCGCTCACCCCGCTGCACATGACCTGCTCCACGATCGTGCTTCCCATTCGCCTGGTCCGGCCGCCGTCGATCATCGGGCCCGCGAAGCCGCACATCAGGTCGATGCCTGCCACACCAGTTCCGATGATCGCGCCGGTGTCGAAGTCCGGCTCCTCGGAGGTGCTCTCGGGCACGTCGAATCCGGCGTCTCGCCAGCAGTCGACGGCAGCGATGGCACCGAAGGCGATCACGGTGGACTTCATCGAGAAGCGCTGCTCCTCGCTGAAATATCGTTCCTTGATCTCCTCCACGCCCTGCGGAGCGCCTCCCACCTGGCAGCCGAATTTGAGCTCGGCGAGCTTGGGGTAGAAGCGAATGCCCGAACGCCCCTCGCGCAGCGCGCTCTCGAACTCCGTGAGCCCGTGGCCGTTGGGCGCTAGCACGCCCAGACCGGTGACAACCACTCTTCTAGCCAATTCTGATCCCCAATCCCGAAAGAGTGCAGGCAGCGACCACGCTGCCGTCTTGCTTCGTCATCTCCACTCTCGACCTCAGCTTGTTCCGCCTCCAGAAGATCTTCTCGCCGCGGCAGATCACGGTCTCGCCCGGGAGAACCTGACCGAGAAACTCCACTTCGGCGTCGGTGAAGATCGAGCGCCAGTAGGGGAGCTCCTCCAGGCCGACCTCCAGCGCCTTGAGGTAGATCCCGAGCGCGACAACTCCCGTCTGGGCCATCGTCTCCAGCAGGATCACCCCCGGTGTGATCGGCATGCCCGGGAAGTGCCCGGCGTAGAAGCCTTCATCGGTCCTGAACGAGTACCTCCCTTCGACGTGGTCCTCCGCTATGTCGACGATCTCGTCGATGAAACGGAATGGATGCTGCTGGGGCACCAGGGCGAGCACCTCCGCCGGCGACAGGGCCCTGCCAGTCTTTTCCAGCGGCTCCGTCATCGTTTCAACACTCCACCGGAGGAGTTGGCGGAACGGCTGGGGTAGTCCGCGTAACGGATTCCCTCGAAAAGCCCGACCTTCGCGTCGGTTATCGTGTAGATATGCTGGTCGTCGACGAACACGCGGCCGGTTCCAATCACGATGGCCGTCCCGCTGCTCTTGAGCTCAGTGTATCGGCGTATCTCGACTTCGTAGCGTACGACACGGTCGTGCGGGCGAATCTGGCCGGAAAACTCGACCTCCTTGCAGCCCAGAGCGCGGCCGATGCCGCGCGCGCCGCATGCGGAGCAGTACAGACCGAGCAGCTGCCACACCGCATCCACGCCGAGGCAACCGGGTTGCACGGGGTCGAGTCGGAAGTGGCACTGAAAGAACCAGTCGTCGAATCGCACGTCCTGCTCCGCGATGATGACACCGCGTGAGCCTTCCCGCCGCAGCTCGGTTACCCGGTCGAACATCAGCAAGGGCGGTGCGGGGAGGACCGCGAAGTCTTCGTAGGGCTGATCCTCTACGAGCTTGCCCCAGCTCATGGCCACCAGCTCCTCCTTCGAGAAGCTGCCCCTGGTCACATACTCCGCGTACTTCATCGCGGCTCCCCGGCGAACGTGATGAGTGCGCCACCCCAGGAGAGGCCTGACCCGACCACTACCAGCGCCAGCAGGTCGCCGGGGCAGAAGCGCCCCCAGTTCTGCGACAGGACGCTGGGCGCGCCCGCGGCTCCACAGTTCCCGAAGCTGTCGACGTTATAGAGATGCCGTGTCTCGGCGATTCCAGCGCGATTCGCGGACGACCGCAGCATACCGAGGTTTGCCTGGTGCCCGATGAACCATGGCTGGCGAGCGTCGACGTCTTCGCGCCCCGCAAGCAAGTCCAGCGTGGCTGCCGTGGTCCTTCGGATCGCGAACTTCTGCACTGTCGACCCCTCCTGGGCGAAGAAGCCGCCCGTCGGGATCGTCACCGCCTTCCAACCCGTGGGGTCGGAGGCGAACGTCGTCTTCCGGACCGATGCACGCCCTGGCACCCTGCAGGACACCACCGCCGCGGAGGTGCCGTCGCCCCAGAGAACCGCCGTGGAGCGGTCCGCGTAGTTCACGGTTCGGGTATTGTTCTCCGCGCTCACGAGGAGCACGAAGTCCGGCAGCGACTCCGGTCGCATACTCGCGAGGAAGTTCAGTTGCGCCACGAAAGTGGAGCAGGCGGAATTCACGTCGAACGACGGTGCGTCGATCCCCAACTCAGCCGCGATGATGCAAGCCTCGGCGGGGATCAGGTACTGCGGTGAGCAGCCGCCGGCGATCACCATTCCCACGTCGCCCGGCTGGAGGCCGGCCCGCTCGAGGGCCATGCCGGCCGCTCTCGCCGCGGTCTGAGCATTCGTGTAGACGGACGCCTCGTGGGCGGCCCGCGGGTCGGAGTTTCTGGTGTCGCGAATGTAGTCGAGGGAGAGCACCGTGCGGCGCTCCCGGATGCCTACCCGCTCGAGGATCCACTCGTCCGTGGTCCCGATGTCGAGCGACTCGAGAAACGCGTTGTCGATCACGTTCTCGGGATGGAAGTCGCCCATCCCGTGGATAAATAGCATCCCATCTTCCTTGTGTAGCATCAGGACGGCGCGATCCGCTCGCCCCCGTCGACAGGGATGATCGCGCCGTTCACCCACGCCGCCTCGGGGCTGCACATGAGGCAGATGAACTCGGCGACGTCCTCGGGGCGCGTCATGCGGCCGAATGGATTACGCCTCTGGGCGACGGCGCGCATCCGCTCGCTGCCGGGGATCACTCGTAGCGCTGGTGTATCTGTCACTCCGGGCTGGATGATGTTCGAGCGTATGCCGTACGGCGCGAACTCCACGGCAATCGAACGCGAGACCGCCTCGAGCGCCGATTTCGCCGCGGACACAGCCGCATAGCCGCGCCAGGCGATCTGGTTGCCCTCGCTAGTGAGGCCGAACACCCGAGCGTCGTCAGCGAACAGCCCACGAGCGAACACATCCTGCACCCAACTGAGTAGGCTCGTGCCCATGCTGTACACAGTCCGTGCCATGTCCTCGTCCTCGATCAGCGCCTCACCATATTCGGTCTCCTGCCGGAGCAACGGCGGAACCGGTGCCACTGGCTTGAGGTTGCCGAGCGCGATCGAGTGAAGCATCATGCGCACCCGGCCCTCCGCGCCCATCGCCTCCTTGAGGGAATCGAGCGCCGTGGTTCGGCCTGCCTGGCTGAGTGCATCGAGGTTCAGTGCGAGGAATCCGCCGCCATGCGATCGGATTTCATCGAAGTCCTGCTCGATCCGGGGCATGGCGCCACGGCGGTCGCGGTGGATGACGCACACGCTCATGCCGCGGCGGCCCAGGGCCTTGGCCGTTGCCAG
>DATCXG010000370.1:0-2738 GCA_036565945.1 Gemmatimonadaceae bacterium | reverse complement strand
CGAGCGCACGGCGGCCGCTCCGCCGTGGAATGCGCTCACAGTTCCGGCGCCTTCGCGAAGAGATCCTGCTGCGTCTCGCCGCGCCGAACGATCTCGAGCGCGCGCATCAGCGGGGCGTCATCGGCTAACTGGCGCCGCTTCGCCGCGGAATCACCGAACGCCATGCGCGCCACACGGTCACCCAGCAGGCGATCCACCTCCGTGGACGCCGAGTCGTAGAGCGCGCGGTCCACAGTGACGCCAGCCGTCGTGATCCGACGGAACAACCCGTCACGCCAGGCGGGTGAGACCTGGAATCCAGGCCGCACGCTGTCCTTTAACTGGAAGGCGTAGTTGTACATCGCCACATAGAAAAGCTGCGACTTCACCGTCACGGCCTTCAGGAAGCGCTGCTCCACATCATTCAGGGTGTCTGGTCGTACAACGACGTCCGGGGTGATGGCACCGCCACCATACACGATGCGGCCCGCGTCGCTGTGGTAGATGGGGCGTGCCTTGCGTGCCGAATCGGTCTCCATGGAGTCGACCACCTCCACCAGACGACCATCAATGAGCTTCCGCTCCTTCTGGATGGATCGGCCACTCGGCGTGTACCACTTCGCCGTCGTGAGCTTGAGCGCCCAGCCTCCATCCAGCGGGAAGAGCGACTGAACAAGCCCCTTGCCGAACGACGTTGTGCCCACCACCAGCGCCCGATCATGGTCCTGCAGCGCACCAGCCACGATCTCGCTGGCGGAGGCGGTGTAGCCGTCCGTGAGCACTATCAGTGGTATGTCCGGCGCTATCGGCTTGCCCTTGGCCGAGTACACCTGGTTCTCATCGCGACGGCCGCGCACGCTGGCGATCTCCTGGCCGTTGCTCAGGAAGAGGTTCGAGATGGAGATCGCCTGATCCACTATCCCACCGCCATTCCCCCGCAGGTCGATGACGAGAGCGCGTGCGCCATCATGCGTGAGCTGCTGCACCGACTCTCGCACTTCCTCCGCCGCGGTCTCGTTGAACTGCAGCAGGGGGATGTAGCCCGTCTTCCCATCGAACACCAGCGTGAAGGGCACGGCCGGTATGTGGATGATCGCGCGCGTGAAATCCACATTGATGGGTTCCGTCACACCACTGCGGGCGAAGGTCACGTGCACCTTCGTCCCCGGGGTTCCCTTGAGCGCGTCCGTAACCTGCGGCAACTTCCAACCGTGAGTCGAGGCGCCGGCCACTCCCACGATGCGGTCACCCTCGCGCACACCAGCTCCCTCGGCGGGCGTGCGTGGATAGACGCGGCTCACCACCACGGTGCCCTGCTGGTCCTCCACCAGCATTCCCAACCCGCCATAACGCCCGCCGGTGGCGAGCGTGAACGCCCGCAACTCCTCGGGCGAGTAGAGCGCGGCGTAAGGGTCCTCGATCTCGCGGACCAGCCCGCGCGCGGCTCTCTCGTAGAGATCGCCGCTGTCCACGCTGTCCACGAAACGATCCGAGACGAGCGAGAGCACCTGATCGAAGAGCCGCGCGCCATTGCGGCTCTCCGCGGAGTCGAGAATGAACGCACCGGCCAGAACCGGGAGGAGAAGGATGCCGCCGATGGCGGCGCGGTGGCGTGGCGTCATGCGGGCAATACCTGAAGGATGAGCGAGGGGAACGTCGGCGAGGACAACCGACACATCAAAGTGTAGTCAGATGACGCTACCAAGTGCAATGTACGCCGTCATACTTGGAGGACCGCCGGCCCCCCGCATCGGTTACCGGTGGCCGCTGCAGCCCCGCTGCCCCCCCGAGGACGCCACATCGCAGCCGGAATGCGAAGCTCCCTGACCCGTGAGGCCGAGCGCGAATACCCTCTGCCACTGGAACGGTGGCGGGTGTATTCTCCATCGGTCATGACCCAGACAGCCGCGCCTTCAACCCCGGATGCGCTCTCGTGGCAGAGCTGCTCGAGCTGCGCCAGCGAGATCGCCGCCACACAAGCGTGCGCGCAATGCCCGCATTGCGGTGGCCTGCTCGAAGTGCACCACAAGCCGCCGGTCCTGCGCGGTGCCGAGCTCGCACGTGTTTTTGCCGAGCGTCGTCTCGCTACCAGCGGACCCGACGTTTCGGGTGTCTGGCGCTACCGGGAGCTCGTCATGCCCGACATCGATCCAGCCAGGGTGGTCACCTATCCAGAGGGGAATACGCCACTCCTGGAGATCGCCTCGATCGCGCGCTGGGCCGCGGCTCCGCTCCTCGGGTTGAAGCACGAAGGACTCAACCCCACCGGCTCGTTCAAGGATCGGGGAATGACGGTCGGGATGACCCAGGCCGTGCGTGTGGGCGCGAAGGCAGTGGCCTGCGCTTCAACTGGGAACACAGCCGCGTCGCTGGCGGCCTACGCGGCGCGTGCCGGAATGCCGGCGCTGGTTCTGATTCCGATGGGGCAGGTAGCGATCGGCAAGCTGGCGCAGTCGCTGGCCTACGGTGCCCGCACGCTGATGGTACGTGGCGACTTCGACGATTGCCTCCGGCTGGCGCGTGAAGCCAGCGAGCGGCTCGGCGTCTACCTTCTCAATTCCGTGAACCCGTACCGGATCGAAGGGCAGAAGACAATCGTACTGGAGTTGCTCGAACAGTGCGGCTGGAACGCGCCTGATTGGATAGCTCTTCCCGCGGGGAACCTGGGGAATACGGCAGCCTTCGGGAAGGTACTGAGAGAGGTTCGCGAAGCCGGCATGATCGATCGTGTGCCGCGACTCCTCGCGGTGCAGGCGGCG
>DATCXG010000368.1:0-4499 GCA_036565945.1 Gemmatimonadaceae bacterium | reverse complement strand
ACTGATTCCGTTCTCTCCGGAACTGGTCTCACTGATCGAAGCGCGCATCGAGATCCAGGACATCGACGCCGAATCCGCGGCTGAAACGCTGACCAACATCACGCGGGAGATAGCCGACATCCGCTCGAAGCTCGCCGCCGGAACGCTGACGGCGAGCGCAACCCAGGCGACGCGTGCCGCCGATGCGGTGGACCAGCTTCGCGACGGGCTCGCCTACTGGAACACGTTCTACAACGGCTACGATCCGCTGTTCACCTGGTGGGTGGAGCTCCCATACAAGCACGCCGACACCTCGCTGCAGGCGTATTCGACCTTCCTGAAGAAGAAGATCGCGCCCGCAAAGCGGACGTCCAACCTGACGGTCGTCGCGCTCAAGATCGATCCTTCAGCCGCACCCGCGCACAGCGGAGTGCCGGATCTCCAGGAGATAATCTCTCTCCCACAGGACGAGATGGCCGGCATCGCTCGTCGCTTCCTCGAGGAGCAGGGGCTCGGCCGGCGGAGGGGAGACGACGCGAAGCCCGTATCGCACGACTCGAGCTACTACAACGGTTGGCTGGGGGCGCTGCAGAAGCTCGACTTCGATAACCTCAGTCGGAACGCGCAGGTCGACTATCTCTACGTGAAGTATCTCGCCGAGCTGGGACGGTCCCGCATCGGCAAGCCTCTCCCCACGAAGAATCCGCGCAAGACCGACGACGGCGGCATCCCCGGTCCCGCCCGCGGCCGGGCGGGGCTGATCCGCGATCTGCAGGATGTGCTGATTCCCTACACGCCCGAGGAGCTGATCACGCTCGCCGAGCGCGAGTTCGCGTGGTGCGTGGAGGAGATGAAGAAGGCTTCGCGCGAGATGGGCTACGGCGACGACTGGAAGAAGGCGCTGGAGAAAACGAAGACGATGCACCCGCCACCGGGCGGGCAGCCCGCGATGATCCGCGACCTGCTCTCGGAAGCGGTGGACTACCTCATCGCCAACGACATGGTCACGGTGCCCCAGGTGGATCGCGAGGCTCAGCACATGATCATGATGACGCCGCAGCGACAGCTCGTGAATCCGTTCTTCACTGGTGGCGGACAGATGAGCGTGTCGTATCCCACCAACACGATGGAGTTCGACGCGCGCCAGCAGAGCATGCGCGGCAACAACCGCCCCTGGTCGCACGCCACGGCGTTCCACGAGATGATCCCGGGGCACAACCTCACGGGCTACTACAGTCAGCGTTACGCCGACTATCGTCCTTCGCTCGGCGGCGGGCCGTTCTGGGGCGAAGGCTGGCCCGTCTACTGGGAGCTCACGATGTACGAGCTGGGCTTCCACGACACGCCGGAGGAGCGCGTGGGCGCGCTCTTCTGGCGCATGCACCGCTGCGCGCGGATCATCTTCTCACTGAAGTTCCACATGGGTCAGTGGTCGCCGCAGCAAGCGGTCGACTTTCTGGTCGATAGCGTCGGCCACGAGCGTGAGAACGCGATAGCGGAGGTGCGTCGCTCCTTCGATCCCTCGGCGGGGTACGGGCCGCTCTATCAGGCCGGATACCTGCTGGGCGCCATGCAACTGCGTGGGCTGCGCGAGGAGCTGGTCGACTCGAAGGTGATGCCGCAGAAGGAATTCCACGACGAGATCCTGCGTCAGGGCTCGATGCCGATCGCGCTCCTCCGGCTGGCACTCACGAGGGAGAAGCTCACGCGCGACATGCCGATCGCCTGGGCGTTCTCGGGCGATCTCGCGAACTAAGGGACGCCATGAATCCAGGCGCTGCGGATCAACTGGCCGCACTGCGCAGAATCGAATCCGTGCCCCCCGGTGTCCGGGTCGCCCGGGTCGCTGGTTCCGGTCGTGTCTTTTCGGGCGACGATGCCGTACCAGCTCTTGCTCGCGTCGATCCACGGGTAGAAGCCGAACGCACCCGCGCTGCTGAACGCGCCGTCACCGTTCGTCGGATCGTCCTCGACCCAGTGGCCGATCGAGTAGTGATAGCTCTCGCTTTCCGGAACCGGTGCGTTGTGCGCCTGTGCGCAGGTGGCCGGATTGGTGCAGACCGCGTGCGTTCCGAGTGCCGCCTTCATCGACAGTGCGCCCGAGAGGATCTTGCGCAGGAACTTCGCATATGTGTCTGCGTTGGTGACCACGCCGCCGGCCAGTTGAGGCTGGATGTACACGAGTGGCGTGAGGTCGCTACCAAGCTGCGACCGTATCGCATCGGCGAGACCGGCATTGTCCTGCGGTCCCAGGCCAATCAGGCTCGCGTGCTTTTCCATGTGGCCGCCCCCGTAGGAGAAGAGGCCATCAGTGGCGTCCGAGTGCACGCCGTTGTTGTCGTAGGCAACGCACTCGTCCACGGTCTGGGTCGGGAGGCAGCGCGTGAAGTGCGTGTAGCCGCTGCGGAAGGTCAGGAACGTGATGTCGCTGTCGGATAGCTGGCCCTGACGCAACTGCACCACGTAGGCGCCATAGAGCCACTTCGATGCCGACGCGATGGACATCAGGGTCGTACTGGTATAGGTCGGGTTGCCGCCATTCGACGGCACCGAGCCGGACGCGAGGCGCCCGGTCTCATCGCCCACTTCCCAGTAGAAGGGCTGGATCGGCGCGCAGGCGTTTGTGCTGCTCTGCGCGGTCGTCGTGGCCGCCGAGATTCGCGTATCCAGGTCGATGTTCTCTGGTGGGCCGGAGACGCCCGTGCCGCCACCGCCGCCGCCGCAGGCCACGATACTCAGCGCGATGCCCAGCGCAGCACCGGCGGTCGCCAGCAGTCGCTTCGATTCGTGCGATGCAGTCACGATCGAATTCAGAATCATCGGCCACCTCCTCATCGAGTTAATCGAACAGCGGCGCTTCTGGCCACCGATGACGTTCCAAAGAAAGGATCGTTAAGTCGGATGACCGGCCGATGAACGCCGGCGGGTCGTTGATGATGGATGATGGCGCCGGCCGTGATCGAGCGGATCGAGAACCGCTCGCAGTTCAAGGACGAGCGAGACCAACGACTCGCTTCCGCGTTATCGGATTCGCTTGCGCTCTAGCTATTCATCCTCGAGCGATATGAGCGCATGGAGGAACGCCCTGCCACGTCGTGACCCATTACCGGCGCGATCGTCTCCCCAGACATTCGTTTCTCTCCCTCCGGCGAGTCATCTGCGCCGGACCCGGGCGCTCACCAGTGACGCCGGGATCCATCCGGGGCCACCTATCTCCGCTCCAGCCCCTTAATGTTTCGTCGTCTCGAGCGTCATTCCACTTCGTTCTTCCTCGTGGCGCTCCTCGCCATTGCCGGTGGGGTCGTGCTTGCCGACTACCACGCGGCTCAGCGGCTTGCCGCGGAGCGCCTGGTCGTGCACACGCACGATGTCCTCTCGGAGCTCGACGCCGCAGTTGCGTCGCTGAGTGACGCGGAATCCGAGGTGCGGGGTTACGCGCTGAGCGGGAACGAAGCACTGGTAACCTCGTTCGAGCGCGCCGCCGTGCTGGCGGAGGAGCATCTCGCCAACGCGAGCACGCTGGATGCCTCGGACCAGCTCCAGAGAGAACGGGTGGACAATCTGGCGCTCTCCAGCGGGCGGGCGCTGGCCACCATGCGCGCATTCATCCACGCGCGGCGCTCGGGCACTCTGGACTCCTCCGCGCTCGCTCGCGAAGTGGAAGCCAGTGAGGCCGGGATTTCCGAGATCCGCGACTCGGTGCGTGCGCTGGAGCGTGATGAACGAGGGCTGCTCGCCGGGCGGGAAGTGGCGCTCGACTTATCGGTGCGTCACACCTCCTGGGCGGTGTTCGCGCTCGGCGTGGCATCCATGGTGATGCTGGTCGTCGCCTATCTGACGGCGTGGCAGGCGCTGCGCCGGGAGCGCGTCGCGGAGCGTCGTTCTCTCGAGGCCAACCACGAGCTGCGTTTGCGCGTGAGTGACCTGATCGGGCGTGAGCGCGAGATCGCGGGGCTCCAGGAGCTGAGCGAGGCGCTGCAGCTCTGCCTGACATCCGAGGAGGCGCACGCTGCCATCGCCCTCATCATGCCAGGGCTGGTCGAGACGTCCACGGGTGGCTTTCTGGCGGTTACGAGCAGTGCGCGCGGTTCGATGGAGAGGGTCGCGAGCTGGGGGACGCTGGCCGGCGACGACTCCATTGCCGTCATCGCATCCGGGGATTGCTGCGCGCTCCGCGGCGGGAGGCCGTACGTAGTGCAGGCCGGGAGTGGCCACTTGCGATGCGCTCACGTGCCGGAGGCCGTGCGCGATTACGTCTGCCTACCGCTCATAGCTCACGGCGAATCGCTGGGCGTTCTGCACGTCGCACTGGCGCCGAGCGATGAAGAGCCCGATGCCGGCGCGGATCTGCCCAGCGGGACCGATGACGAACCGGCCTATTTTCGCGACAGCTACGAGTGGCCGGCCCCAGGGCACGACGGTGCTCGTCTGGCCCTCCTCCGCAGGGCCGGCGGGCAGATCGCGGTCACCCTGGCGAATCTCGCGCTCAGGGAACGTCTCGAGCGGCAGTCCATCAGGGA
>DATCXG010000360.1:0-2736 GCA_036565945.1 Gemmatimonadaceae bacterium | reverse complement strand
TCACCGCCAGGCGTGCGAGTCCCGCACCGCGCAGCCGGAGAAGCACATCGTGCGTCATGAGCGGCGTACCAGATGGCGTGAGAGCCACTCGAAGACCTATACTGTGGCCGTACTCCACCAGCCGCACGGTGTCATCCCGCTTGAGCGGGTCGCCGCCGGTGAGGACGAAGAGCGGACTCCCGAAGGCGCGCACCGTGTCCATGAGGTGCGTAGCCTCCTCGGTGCTGAGCTCACCGCGGTCGCGCGCCGGTCTCGCCGATGCGCGGCAGTGCAGGCACGCCAGGTCGCACGCCTGGGTCGTCTCCCAGATGACGATGAATGGTGCGTGGTCGAAGTCGACGTCCGACGGCAATGGGCGGGCAGATGCGGTGGTCGGTGCAGGTCGGGGCGACATGAGGAGTCTCCGGATGAGCACATCAGAAGCGCGCCAGGCGAACGGCGCCGATCGCGTCAATCACGCAGTCGTCCATACTAGGGGTCGCACCGCCTCTTTTCAGTCAGGGAACCCCCATGGAGGCCGTGGTGGGCTTCCCTACGCATGTGGTGCCGGTCCGAGGGCCGACCATCACTCGTGCCGCAGTGCCTCGATCGGATCGAGCCGCGCGGCCTTGCGCGCGGGGAAGAAACCGAAGATCACCCCCACCGCCCCCGAGAAGCCGAACGCCAGGAGCACGACCCTGGGATCGAATACGAAGGGAATGTCCACTAGCGGCACGGCGAAGTAAGAGCCCACGAGGCCGATCAGGATGCCGATCAACCCTCCGAACGACGACAGCACCACCGCCTCGGCGAGAAACTGCGCCAGCACATCGCGCTCGAGCGCGCCGATCGCCAGCCGGATGCCGATCTCGCGTGTGCGCTCGGTGACCGACACGAGCATGATGTTCATGATCCCGATTCCACCCACGAGGAGGCTCACCGCGGCTAGGGCGCTCAGGAAGGCGGTGAGCACGCGCGTCGTGGACAGCACGGTTCCAGAGATCTCGGCGATATCGAGCACGCGGAAGTCATCCTCCCTTCCCGCCCCGATGTGGCGCCGCTCGTGGAGCAGCGCCACGATGTCGTCACGCACGCGCGCGGTGAGGTTCCCGGACTGCACGGACACCTGGATCACGCTCACGTCCTGATTGCCGTTGAGGCGCCTCTGCACGGCGCGCAGCGGCATGATCACCGCATCATCCTGGTCGATTCCAGCCATCCCCTGCCCCTTCGACGCGAGGACGCCGATCACCTCGCACGGTACGGTACGCACGCGGATCGACGCGCCGATGGGGTTCTGGCTCGCGAACAGCTTGTCGAGCACCGTGGTTCCGACGAGGCACACAGCACGTCCGCCACTGATCTCGGCGTCGCTGAACCGGCGCCCCTGGGTGACATCCCAGTCGCGTACGCTGAAATAGTTGTTGTCGGTGCCGATCACCGAAGTAGGCCAGTTCTCATTCCCGAGCACCACCTGCGCGCGCGCGCCGGCAGAGGGAGCCACCGCGGCGATCCCCGAGATATTCTGCCTTATCGCGGTGACATCGCGGAGAGTGAATGGCGAGGCAGCGACCGCCACCCCGCCGGGGCTGCGCCCGGCCTGGGCGCCGGGCGTGATGATGAGGAGGTTGCTACCCAGACTCTCGATGCTCTCGGTGATCCGGGCCGTGGTGCCGGTACCCAGTGTGACCATCGCGATCACGGCGGCCACGCCGATCACGATCCCGAGTATAGTGAGCGATGATCGCATCATGTTGCGGCGGATCGCGCGAAGCGCGAGGCCCATGGTGTCTCGTAGCACTGGACTATTCCGTCGTCCGCGCGGCCATCGGGGTAAGCTCGTCGGCCACCACCAGGCCGTCGTGAAAGCGCACCCACCGCCGTGCGTACGTGGCCATGTCTGGTTCGTGGGTGACCATGGCGATCGTGATACCACGTACCTCGTTGAGCTGGACGAGGAGATCCATGATCTCGCGGCTGAGCTTGGAGTCCAGGTTCCCGGTGGGTTCATCGGCGAGGAGGAGCTCTGGCTCGGTCACGATGGCGCGCGCGATGGCCACACGCTGCTGTTGCCCGCCGGATAGCTCTCCCGGTGTGTGGTGCGCCCGATCCGCGAGCCCCACCGCGGCGAGCGCACCGTGAGCACGTTGCCGCCGCTCGGCAGGAGGTTGGCCGCGGTAGATGAGCGGGACCTCCACGTTCTCGAGCGCGGTCGTCCTGGTGAGCAGGTTATATCCCTGAAAGACGAAGCCGAGATAGTGTCGTCGAAGCAGTGCGCGCTGGTTACGCGAGAGCGCCGTCACCTCGACACCGCGGAAGCGGTACGACCCCGACGATGGTGTGTCGAGACAACCGATGATGTTCATGCAAGTCGACTTGCCGGATCCGGATGGTCCCATGATGGCGATGAACTCTCCGTCGTCGATCCGGAGATCTACCCCGCCGAGCGCCGCGACCGCGGCCTCTCCAGTGCCGTACACCTTGGCGACGTTCGTGAGCTGGACGAGGGGGGGCGCCCCGTCGAGGCCGGCGCCCACATCACCGGCCACGGGAACCTCCGATCATCATGAGTGGAGGTGGGTGGCCACCGCCGGGACCGCTGCTCGCCGGAGTGGCAGGCGTCGCGCCTTCCTCACTCACGCCTACGATGAGCCGCGTACCTGGTGCGATGGCGCCACCGACCACCTCGGTCCACTGGCCATCCGTCAGTCCCGCCGCCACGGGTATGGCAACCGGCACACCGTCGCGGAGCGTCCA
>DATCXG010000332.1:0-9288 GCA_036565945.1 Gemmatimonadaceae bacterium | reverse complement strand
CGAGCGCTTGAACGCCGACTCGCGCATGCGCATGACCAGCAGCAGGTCGCGCTCTCCCGGCGCGCTCGCAAGGGCGAAACTGCGCGTCGGGCCCAAGAGATCATCGAAGAGCGGCTCGGGAAGCGTGACATCCACGTACTGGCCCGTGCGAAATACGAACCCCTCCGGGCGCTCGAGCACGATGGCTAGGGTCTGCTCGGCCACCAACTCCCGATGGATCAGACGGCTAGGGTAGATGCCCACCACACCGGGCTTCCGCACCTCATCAGGCGTGGAAGCCGGGGATGCCTGCCAGCCTTCGGGTGAGGTTCCAGCCGTCGGTGGCGAGCGCATTATGGCTCCGGTCAGGGGTGTGATGCGCTCGCTACTCACGACGGTGGCGGCCGACCCGTGATGCTTTGGCTGCCATCCCACAGGGCGACCGTCGGGGCCGATCCCGGCCAACTCTCCCCAGGACGCCCAGCCACAACATTCCGCTTTCGGTTTCACGGTCCTTTCTCCTGTTCGGTTAGACATTGGCCCGGCTGAACAGGACCAGGATACGGGCTATACCACGGTACAGAGTCAAGCCCTTCTCATCGTTGCCTGCTGAGCTCCGTCTCTCGCACGGGCTCACAGCAGCCACCCGCTCCGTGCGGTCTGGCTCCGTAATCGGGGCTCTGCACCGCCCGCCGATAGAGCCACGGCAGCGGACGCCATACCTCGCCTCACGGAAGTACCGGCATCGGCGTTTCGTGCCGCCCACCGCTCAACCAGCGCGAGACTTGCTGGGGAAAGTCGCATCCCGGGAGACGCGCCTGAGTGCTAGCGCACTGACCACACCCGCGTGGAGGAACCATGGCCACCTCCGTCACCCACTCGGTCGCGAAGACAATTCGCGATGCCGCACACCGGCTTACAGGAGCGCCGGACGATTTCGACCCGGTACTCAATCTGGCAGGCAACTCGCGCTTCGTACTCATCGGTGAGGCGTCGCACGGCACACACGAGTTCTATCGCATCCGTGCCGAGATCACCAAGCGGCTGATCCGTGAGCATGGCTTCACGGTCGTCGCAGTGGAGGCCGATTGGCCGGACGCGTACCGCGTCAATCGCTACGTGCGCGGTACGGGCAACGACTCCGATGCTGTCGACGCGCTCGGCGGCTTTCGTCGATTCCCTCAGTGGATGTGGCGCAATGCGGACGTCCTCGACTTCGTCGGGTGGCTGCGCGCGCACAACGACGCGCTCCCCAGAGACGCGGCGAAGGTCGGCTTTTACGGCCTGGATCTCTACAGCCTGCACACCTCCATGGAGGCGGTCCTGCAATACCTGCGCGTCGTCGACCCGGAAGCCGCAAAGCGGGCGCAGTACCGCTACAGCTGCTTCGACCAGTTCGGCGAGGACGCACAGGAATACGGCTACGCCGCAAGCTATGGCCTCACCGCATCGTGCGAGAGAGAGGTGATCGATCAACTCGTCGAGCTCAGGCGCGGTGCCGCGGACTACGCGCAGCGCGATGGGCGCGTGGCCCCCGACGATCTGTTCTTCGCCGAGCAGAATGCCCGGCTCGTACGGAACGCGGAGCGCTATTACCGCGCGATGTTCGGCGGTCGCGTCCTATCGTGGAACCTGCGCGACCAGCATATGGCAGACACACTTGATGCGCTCGTCACATTCCTCGACTCCCAGGGACGTCGCGTCAGGGTGGTGGTGTGGGCCCACAACTCACACGTGGGTGATGCACGGGCAACCCAGATGCGCGCCGATGGCGAATTGAATGTCGGTCAGCTCATTCGCCAGCGTTTCGAACGAGAAACTGTACTGATAGGGCTCACGACCCATCACGGGACCGTGACAGCCGCGTCTGACTGGGACGCGCCGGCCGAGCGAAAGGTCGTCCGCCCAGCCCTGCCGGAGAGCTACGAAGCACGGTTTCACGAGGTTATGCAGGACAACTTCTTCCTCGATCTCCGCACTCCTTCAGCAGCGGCGACCGTCTTACGACAACCCAGGCTGGAGCGGGCGATCGGTGTTATCTATCGACCTGAGACCGAGCGGCTCAGCCACTATTTCAAAGCCATCATCCCCGAGCAGTTCGACGCCATCCTCCACTACGACACGACGCGCGCTGTCGAGCCATTGGAGCGCACCGGCCTCTGGGAACGCGGCGAGATTCCGGAAACCTATCCGACCGGGATCTGACAACGGTTCCTGTGGTTGTTGCTCACGGCGGCAGCAGGAGGGCGGCTCAGGAGTCGTGCCGAGCTGGCTGACGGCCGCGAACTTGCACGGAACAGTCATACCGCGAGACATCCGAGTCGCGGGGATACCACGCCGGTCGAGCGGACAGCCCAGGGATGAGCAGAGCAGCATCCATCTCACCAGAGCGACGGGAGCAACCATGCGAGTAGCCGAATTGATGCAGATGGATCTGGCCACGGTCGCCCCCGATTCACCTGTCACCGCGATCGTGCAAGCGATGGCTGACTCACACGTTTCCGGACTTCCTGTCGTGAATCCGGAGGGCCGCTTGCTAGGCGTGGTGTCCGCGACCGACGTGCTCCAGGCAGCCGCGGAGCACGACGATCCGAGAGGCAGGAACACGCTGTTCGAGCATACGACAGCGCGCGACCTCATGACGCCCACCCCCCTCGTGATCGAGCCCGACGCGGACGTGCGCCAGGCGGCCCAGCAGATGCTCTACGCCGAGGTGCGACGGCTCTTCGTGGAGGAGAAGGGGCGGCTGGTGGGAGTCATCTCCCAGACCGATATCGCGCACGCAATGGGCACTGGCCGTTTGTGAGGAGTCTCGCGCCGTCTCGGGGCGAGGTGGCTTGCTGGTGGCAGCTGCTACATGGCGCTGCCCGAGGTGTGAGGGGATGGCTGACTAGCTATGGGCGCTATCCCCGATTGCGTAGCCCGCTGGTCTGGCGAGATTACAGTTACCAGTGAGCTTACAGGTAGTAGTTGCGACCCGGCCAATACCTTCCGATAGAGGTCGCCATGCAACTGCAGCGAGTGGTCATAGCAACTGACTTCAGCGCCCCTGCGACCGACGCTGCCATCTGGACGGCACGCTACTTCGCCCCGGACGCCGAATTGGCGCTGGTGCACACGATCGTCATTCCCGAGCCGCCGCGATTCCTGCGTGGCCGATTCCCGTCCACGGAGCCGCTCGTCGAGACCGCGCGGATCGGCGCCACCCTCAAGATGCGCGAGCTATCCGGTCTGCTCGGTGCGGAACGCGTCCGATCCGAGATCCGGGTGGGAGATGCGGCAGAGGAGATCGCTCAGGTGAGCAACGAGTACGACTCGGATCTCGTGGTGGTCGGGCAGCATGGCGAGCGCCCCGGGGTTCTGGGTCGCCTGGGTAGCACCGCTGAGCAGGTCATCCGTACGTCCGCAGTGCCAGTGCTGCTCGTGGTTGGAGCGCCGGACGCTCCTCCACGGCGACTTCTGGTCCCGGTCGACGACTCCGACGTGGCCCCAGTAGTGATTGGCTGGGCCCGATTCCTGACCGCCCGCTTTCAAGCGAACGCTACAGCCATCCATGTGATTGGCCCCGCCGCTTTCGGCAGCCTGCTGGAAATGGCCACGGTCGGCGCTGGAGCCAACGAGCCCGAGCAGGGAGCGCTGCGCGCGGAGGTGCGCGATGAGGCGAGCCAGTGGCTCACACGACTCGTCCAGAGCGACATACACCGCGAATTCATCGAGACGGACGTCGCGTTCGGGGAACTTGGCGAGGAGATCGCCGCCATCGCGCAGAACATGGACGCCGACCTGATAGTCATGGGAAGTCACGGCAGAAAGGGACTTCGTCGCTATCTGATCGGGAGTGTTGCCGGTCACGTGCTTCGGCACGCGCACTGTCCGACGCTCGTGGTGAGAGAGCCGGAAGACGACATCGTGAATTGAATAACCCGACGAGATCGTGAACTGAATAACCCGATGAGGTGAGCGGTACATGACGATCCCGATTCGAATGATACTTGTGCCTCTCGATGGATCGGCACTCGCCGAGCAGGCGCTTCCCCTGGCTGTGGAGCTCGCACGCGCCAGCGGGGCCATACTCCATCTGACACATGTCTTCGTTCCATACGCGGAACGGAGCGACATGCCCGGCGTGGCCGAGAAGAACGCCGAGTTCGAGCGACAGATGGAAGAAGAGGCTCTGGTCTATCTCCAGGGCATAGCCGAGCGACTGGGCGGTGAGCTCCCGGGCCAGGTGCAACAAGACCCCGTCCGGGCGCACCCGATATTATCGCCCTACAGCGAGTCGGTAGCGGTCGTCGAGCGCCTGCGTCACATGACACTCCGTCTGCGCCCCGACCTCGTCGTCATGTCTACTCACGCTCGCGGCGGCATAGGCCGCGCGTGGCTGGGGAGCGTGGCCGATGCTCTCATCAGACGGGTCAGCGTGCCAGTGCTGCTGGTCCACCCGCGTGACGCCGCGACGCCCCCCACCAAACTCTTCAGCCACATCTTGCTGCCACTCGACGGCTCGGCACTGGCCGAGCAGAGCATCCCTCTCGCCTCCGCACTGGCGACGCTCTGTAGCGCTCGACTCACTCTGCTCCGGGTCATCGTTCCGCAGCCTTCGATCATGCCACTGCGCGCACCGGCAATGCGCGCGAGCGCGGAGATACTGAAAAGCCGCGAAGTGGAGGCCAACGACTACCTGGCCAGGGTACGCGAATCACTCGGCACAGCCGTGCAGTGCATCGATACCGCGACCGTGATGGCGGACCATCCAGCCCGGGCGATTCTCGAGTGGGTGGCAGAGCACGAGGTCGATCTGGTCGCCATGTCGACGCACGGCCGGAGTGGAATGAAGCGATTCATACTCGGCAGCATCGCGGACAAGGTGCTGCGCAGTTCGCCGGTTCCGGTGTTGCTCACGCGGCCAGCAGCAACTGATGCTACCCCGTCTACCGGGTGAGCAGGACGCCGGCACCGGCCGCCAGCGCTCCGAGCGCGAGCACAATGATGTGGATGATCACGAACAGCCGTCCGCGAATCTTGCCGGTGTGAACGCGGGCGAGCAGCGGTAGAGCGAATATGAACGTGAGGATGAGGAGCAGCACGACCCCCATCTTCCACAGGAAGATGCGTCGGTGGAGATCGTCTGCGGCACCACCGGCGCCGAGCAGGCCGCGCATACGAGCGTTGTACAGCCCGGACACCACGATCACCACAATCGCTCCACCCACCACTCTGCGAAGCCGCGCCTTGATCGCCACGAGCAGAGGGTAGGATGCCTTGCGCTCCATGCCTGACATGCGCAGCGCGGGCCGCAGGATGAGCAGGTAGTACGACACCGCACCCATCCACACCACCACGCCGGCAATGTGCGCGAATACCGCCAGGCGGTAGAGCCAGAGAGACTCGATCGGAGACACGGCTGGTGCGCTACCTCAGCTTCGGAGCTTCGTGAGCGCCGAGCCTTTGTGCATCGCTATGTGGTCGGTCTTGTCGCTCTTGATCTCGTATTGCGGTTCTTCCCTGGAGGCATGCACCGTGTACCCTTTGAACTTGATCTCGGAGGTGACCACCCGCGTGATATGACCGCTGACACGGCCGGCCTCCGAGTTCCAACTCACGTGATCGCCGCGCTTGAAGTGCCGCGTCGCCATCTCGCTCTCCTCCCATTCACTGGTGCGATCGATCCATCGAAGGCGGGCAGAAACTCCTCGACGGTGACCCGTTCGACGCGGTCGTCCAGCGCACAGGCGTCGGACGGGTCATGCAGGGGACGTTAACTCGGTTCGATCTGTCTTTGAAGGGGCGGCCGCTCGGATGCAGTCCTTCCACATGAGCAGGATCAACGGAGCTCGCTGGCGCAGTCCACAGAGCCGACGACTCGTCGATCGATGTCCCCGTCACTCACTCCCGCAGCTTCGCTAGCCACCGGGAATCGCCGCGGCGTGAGGAGCACGATGGCGAGCGTCACCAGAGCGACGACCGCGAGGCCGACGTACACATGATGCGTGGCTGTGTACATGGCTCGGCGCAGGTAACGCTCCGCGGTTCCAGGCAACTCCTGGCTGTGCAGCGCACCGATCACTGCATTGATGTCGTGCGGAAGGTGTGGTCGCAGCGCCACCGGGGCGCGAGCCAGTTCCCTGGCCATCGCGCTGTTGAAGATGGCACCGAAGATCGCCGCGCCGAGACTCTGCCCCAGGTAGCGCGAGAAGATGTTGGCCCCGGTGACCACGCCGCGATCGCGCCAGGTGACAGTCGATTGCACACCAACCAGCAACGGCGTGGACAACAGTCCGAACCCGGCTCCCAACAGGAGCTGGTCCAGCAATACTGGCCATACCGACCCCGGGAAAGGCAGGGCCAGAAACCCGAAGGCGGCCAGGACGACCAGCACTGCACCACAGAGAGCCGTGTCGCGAAAACCGATGCGCAGGTACAGGCGCCCGGACCACGACGATGCCAACGGCCAGCCAATGCTCATGCTCGCGAGCACGAGTCCCGCGGCGATGGCACCGAGGCCCAGGACCGATTGGCCGAAGGTGGGCAGGTAGGTGTTCGGTCCCATCAGCACCAACCCCATGCCCACCATGGCCAGGTTGGCACCGGCCAGTACGCGGTGCCGCCAGAGCCAGCGCGGCAAGATAGGTTCGGCAGCGCGCCGCTCCACCCATGCCGTCGCTCCAATCAGCACCGAAGCGACGGCGAAGGCGACAATACCCGGTGCCGACAGCCACGGCCAGGCCTGTCCGCCCTGTAGCAGAGCAAAGATCAGGGCACTACCGGCAAGAAGCATCAGGCCCGCGCCGGCATAGTCGATCGTGTGATGATGGTGCTCTGGCCGCTCGTGGAGGAACCTGGCCATCAGCGTGATGGCCACCACGCCGACGGGCAGGTTTATCAGAAAAATCCAGCGCCACGATGCGTACTCTGCAAACGCGCCACCGAGCGTCGGACCGACGATGGCGGCAACCCCCCAGACACTCGACAGCCAACCCTCGATGTGCGCCCGTTCCCGCACCGAGTACAGATCGCCAGCAAGGGTGTAGACCGTGGCCATGATCGAGCCAGCACCCAGGCCCTGCAGACCGCGGAAGACGATCAGGGTGGACATGTTCCAGGCCAGCGCGGAAGCCATCGAGCCGGCCAGGAAAATCACCGTGCCGATGATCAACACTGGTTTGCGGCCGAAGACGTCGGCGAGCTTGCCGTAGACCGGGATGGTCACCGTCTGCGCCAACAGGTAGATCGAGAACACCCAACTGAACAACGCGAAGCCACCCAGGTCGCCGACGATCTGTGGGATCGCCGTCGATACGATGGTCGTGTCCATGGCTGCCAGCATCATGGTCATCATCAGGGCGGCAAGAATCCAGCGCCGCTGTACCCTGTCGAGTGACCTATTCAATGCGATGGGGATTTCCGGATCGGTGCGTGCATCCACGGCAACGTGGCGTTGAGAGAGTGTCGGGCGTCAACGACGAGCCCATTCCCAGACCGGCTGAGGCGATCACAGACCTGCTTGAATATCGCGGTGGGAGAAGGCCTGCGTGGGGAGGAAGCGCCTGGTCAGCCAGGCGACTTCGCCCCCCGGCATGCATTGCACCGGGAGCCTTCGCCTGTGAGATTTCATCATGGACATCACCACGGGCGATCCCGGCCCTCCAATGCGCGAGAAGTGCGCGGTCTTCGGGGTGTACGCCCCCGGGCTCGAGGCGGCGCGACTCGTACATACTGGGCTCTGGACCCTGCAGCACCGTGGTCAGGAGAGTACCGGTATCAGCGTCAGCGATGGCGCCGCCATCCGTACCCACAAAGGCCAGGGGTTGGTGGCGCACGTGTACGACGAGGAGGCCCTGCGCCCGCTCGTAGGCCACATCGCGATCGGGCACAACCGCTACTCCACCTCCGGCGGCGATGGAGTGCGCCACAGTCAGCCAGCCACGAGCGATGCCAACATCCTGGCGCTGGCGCACAACGGCAACCTGCCCAACATCGCGTCACTGTCACGTGCGCTCACCGACGCCGGGGTGGGCACCGCCGGCGCCAACGATTCCGAGTTGATGCACGCCGCGCTCGAGCACAGCATGGCAACGGGCGCGAGCCTCGAGGACGCGGTGCGCGAGTGCTTCGCGCTCTTCACAGGTGTGTTCTCGCTCACGCTCCTCACCACCAATACGCTCGCGGCGCTGCGCGATGTGCGCGGCATCCGCCCGCTGGCTCTGGGCCAGATCGGGGACGGCTACGTCGTATCGTCGGAGAGCTGCGCCATCGACGCCATCGGGGGAACGTTCCTGCGCGATGTGCGGCCCGGCGAGCTCGTGATGATCGATGACCAGGGACTGCGCTCGGTGCAGATCGCGCCCGGGCGCGAACAGTTGGACATCTTCGAGTTCGTGTACTTCGCTCGGCCCGACAGCATCCTGCTGGGTCGTCGAGTCAACGAGGTGCGGCGCCAGTTCGGCATCCAGCTCGCGCGCGAGCATCCCGTCCAGGCGGACGTGGTCATCCCCGTACCCGATTCCGGGATCCCCGCCGCCATCGGGTACTCTGGCGAAACCGGCATCCCGCTCGACTTCGGGCTCCTCAAGAATCGCTACATCCACCGCACGTTCATCCGGCCGGCACAGAGCCTTCGTGAGAGCGGCGTGACGATGAAGCTCAACCCGATCGTCGAAGTGCTGCGCGACAAGCGGGTCGCGGTGGTCGATGACTCGGTGGTGCGCGGCACCACCTCGCGGCAGATCGTGAAGATGCTGCGCCGGGCAGGCGCACGAGAGGTGCACTATCTCGTCTCCTCGCCGCCGGTGAAGTTCCCGGACGTCTATGGAATCGACCTGCCCAATGCGGCCGACCTTCTGGCAGCGCGGATGTCCGTGGAGGAGATCCGGCGGTTCATCGGTGCCGACTCCCTCTCCTACCTATCGTACGACGGGATGATCGACGCCACCGGCTTGCCGGAAAGCAACTTCTCCACATCGTGCTTCAGCGGTGTGTATCCGATCAACGCCGAGGACGGTACGGTTCAGGAGTGCAGCGCGGAGCTAGCGGTCTGACGCACCGGAGTATCATAGCCGTCGCGCGTACTTCACGATTGCCTCGCTTCCGCCAGTGACGGTGTAGGCGACGCGCCCCCGCCGATCGATCAGCGTGACAACGGAGCTGTGCGTGAATTCCCCAGTCGCCGAATCGCGGAAGCGCGGTACTCCCCACGCATCGAGCGTCGTTTCCACCGCGTCCACACCGCCGCCGAGCAGGTGAGCTCCCGCCGGAAGCTCCCAAGCGGCCGCGATGGCCGGCAGCCGCGCGGGTGTATCGCGCCATGGA
>DATCXG010000318.1:0-8080 GCA_036565945.1 Gemmatimonadaceae bacterium | reverse complement strand
TTCGCCGCCTCGAGCGAGGTCGGGAGCTCGTCGCCTTCGAACGCGGGAACGCTCAGCAGGTAGTGCATGAGCAGGTCCTGCCGCAACAGCGCGTAGTCCCACTGCCCCTCCTCGGCGACCTCGGCGAAGGCGTTGTCGATGCGGCGCGCGAGCGCCTTCTCGACCATCTTCATCGCCTCGCCCTTCAGCTCCTCGCCGCCCTCGAGCGCGAACGAGCGGAGGTTGTAGATCACCTCGCGCTGCTGGTTCATCACATCGTCGTACTCGAGCAGCCGCTTGCGCTGCTGGAAGTTCTGCATCTCCACGCGCTTCTGGGCCTGTTCGATTGAGCGCGTGATGAGAGGATGAGTGAGGACCTCGCCATCCTGCGCGCCCAACCGATCCATCAGCTTGGCGATGCGCTCCGATCCGAAGAGGCGCATCAGATCGTCCTCGAGGGAGAGGAAGAACTGCGAGGCGCCCGGGTCGCCCTGGCGGCCGGCGCGGCCCCGGAGCTGGCGATCGATACGGCGTGACTCGTGGCGCTCGGAGCCGACGATGTGCAGTCCACCCAGCTCCATTATGTCCACGGGCTTGCCGTCCGCATCGGAGACCTGCGATGGTCTGGATTCCGTGACGCCGGATCCCAGCTTGATGTCTGTTCCGCGGCCGGCCATGTTCGTGGCGATCGTCACCGCGCCCGGCTGGCCAGCACCAGCAACGATCTCGGCCTCGCGCTCGTGGTACTTCGCGTTCAGCACGCTGTGCTTGATTCCAGCGCGCTGGAACATGCGCGAGAGCGTCTCGGAGACGTCCACGTTCACGGTACCCACCAGCACCGGGAATCCGAGCTTGTTCAACCGCTCGGTCTCCTCCAGGATCGCCGCGTATTTCTCGCGGCGCGTCTTGTAGATCAGGTCCTGCCGGTCGTCGCGGATGACGGGCTTGTTGGTGGGTATCACCGCCACCTCGAGACCGTAGATCTGGTGGAACTCGGTCTCCTCCGTCTCGGCCGTGCCTGTCATGCCAGCGAGCTTCTCGTACAGGCGGAAGTAGTTCTGGATGGTGATGGTCGCCATCGTCTGCGTCTCGCCCTTGACCTGGACTCCTTCCTTGGCTTCCACCGCCTGATGGAGTCCCTCGGACCAGCGCCGCCCCGGCATCGTGCGGCCGGTGAACTCGTCCACGATCAACACCTGCCCATCCTGCACCACGTAGTTCACGTCCTTCTCGTACAGGGCGTGCGCGCGCAGGAGCTGGTGGACGATGTTCAGCTTCTCGCTCTTGATGGCATACTCGCGCTCGAGAGCGGCACGTGCCTCCAGCTTCTCCTGGGGCTCCATGTCCGGATCGCGCTCGATCGCGTGTACTGCCTCGGAGATGTCCGGGAGGACAAATGCCTCTCGATCATCGGGGGCGAGAAAGTCCACACCGCGATCGGTGAGATGGACGGTGTGATTCTTCTCGTCCAGAACGTAGTGCAACTGCTCCTCGACGTTCGCGAACTGCTGCCTGCTGGCTGGCAGGCGACGATCGGCAATAGTGTCCAGCTCTATCTGCTGGACCAACTGCTTGTTCCCGTGTTCCTGGAGGAGCTTGAATAGCCGCTTGTTCTTCGGGGCGCCGAGTTGGGCCTGGTACATGCGCAGTCCCGCCTCGCGCGTTTCACCCTGCTCCAACATCTGCTCGGCCTCGGCCACCAGTCGATTCGACTCTTCGGTCTGCGCCCGCACCAGGCGCGCGACGGCGGCGTTGTGCTCACGGTACGCACCGTCGCTCTCGTTCCCCACTGGACCGGAGATGATCAGCGGCGTCCTCGCCTCGTCGATGAGCACCGAGTCCACCTCGTCGACGATGGCGTACCAGTGCGGGCGTTGCACGCGCTGGTCGAGCTGAACGACCATGTTGTCGCGCAGATAGTCGAAGCCGAACTCGTTATTGGTCCCGTACGTGATGTCGCAGAGGTAGGCAGCGCGACGCTCCGGCGTGCCAGGCTCCGACTCGTCGATGCATCCGACCGTGAGGCCCAGATACTTGTAGAGATGCCCCATCCAGTACGCGTCACGGCGAGCGAGGTACGTGTTCACCGTGACCAGGTGGGCGCCGCGGCCGGCAAGAGCATTGAGATACAGCGGGAGGGTGGCCACGAGCGTCTTACCTTCACCGGTGGCCATCTCAGCTATCTTGCCGAGGTGGAGCTGGATGCCGCCGATGAGCTGCACGTCGTAGTGGATCATGTTCCACTCCATATCATGCCCGGTCACGACGATCGGCGTGCCCATCAGGCGGCGAGCCGCCTCGCGAACTGTCGCGAATGCTTCGGGCAGGATCTCGTCGAGCACCTCGGCGATCTTCTCGCGCAGCTCTCCATCCACGCCGCCTCGCCCATCCTTACCGCTCAGCTCGTCGTCTATCTCGTCGCGCTCCTCGGGATCCGCGCTCTGCCGCTTGCGCTCCTTGAGCTCAGCAACCTTCGCCTCGAGCTCCGCCGTACGCTCGTGGATTATTCCGCGCAGCTTTTCCGTCTGGCCGCGCAGCTCGTCGTCCGAGATGTCGTGGAGCCTCTCGTACTCGGCATTGATGGCCGCGACGATCGGCTGCACGCGCTTCATCTCGCGCTCGTGCCGCGTCCCGAAGATCGCAGTGAGAAGTGGCTTCAGCATGTGGTTCCTCTATGTCTGTACAGGCCCGCCGACTCGATGAATGCGGCGACGGCCTCCGTCACGAATCCGTGAATACTCTTCCCTGCCAGCACGCGCGCGCGGATCTCTGTGGAAGAGACGTCGACGCGGCGCGTGGCGATGCGGGTGAGGGCCAGCTCTCCTGGCACACGGTGGCCGCTCGCCTCCGTGTCATCCGCCCATCCACCACGCGTGAGTACGATGATCTCGGCCAACTCCGCAATCCGGCGCGAGTCCTTCCACGTTGTGATCTGACGTGAAAGATCCTCGCCTATGAGCAGGAACCGCCGGGCCCCGGGCTGCCTCGCAGCGAGGGTTTCGAGAGTCTCGACGGTGAAAGATAACCCGTTCCGATCGATTTCCACGGGGTCAGCGGCGAACCGCGGGTCGCCGGCCACCATGAGCTCGAGCATCCTGAGGCGTTCCAGCGGCGATGCTTCCACCTGGCAACCCTTGAAGGGCTGTACGGAGGCCGGAATGAACAGAAGCTGGTCGAGCTCGAGAGCCTCGCAGGCATCGCTCGCCGCGAGCAGGTGTCCCACGTGCGGTGGGTCGAACGTGCCGCCGAAGATCCCGAGTCGCACCCCAGTCAGGGCTCCGGCACTGCCGGCGCTGCGGCCGCCGGACTTGGCGTCGGCGGCGTGGATGCCGTCGGTGCTGGCACCGTGCCACACACATCCTTGACGTCGCCGTCGTTCGGGTACTTCTGGCGAAGAGCCGCGCAGGTCTCGGCCAGCTCCAGCTTGTAGTTGATCTTGCCGTAGGCCTCTACCAGGCGCAGCTGCGCCATCCTGGCGTGCTCCGTCTGAGGATACCGTGTCACGACGTCGGTGAAGTAGATGATCGCGGAGTCGTAGCCCTTACGACGGAGATAGAACATGCCGGCGTCATAATTCTTGGTCGCGAACCACTCCGTGAGCTTCGCTATCTCCCTCTCCGCCTGATCCTTCAACGGCGAGTCGGGATAGGCAGCCAGGAAGCTCTGCAACGTCGTGAGCGCAGTCTCTCCGTAATCGGAGTCCAGCGACGGCTTGCGCCACAACTTCGAGTACGACATCCCCGCCTTGAAGGTCGCCACCCCCGCCAGAGTATCCTCCGGGAAACTCTCCGGAATGCGCGAGTACGCTTGCGCCGCCAGAATGTGTTCCTTGCGCCCGGTATGCGACTCACCGAGGTAGTAGTAGGCCTGCGGCAGGAGCGGATCACGCGCCGGGAGATCGGTGGTGAGCTTCTGGAAGCCGTTCACCGCGTTATCCCACTTGTGCTGCGTGAGCTGCCGCAGCGACGCCTGGAAGAGCGCGTCGTTGGAGCGGAAGTTGGCGGGCACGAACCGATTGCGGTGACATCCCGCCAGCAGCGCGAGCACGACTACTACGAGGAGGGGAAGAGAGCGTTTAATAGCAGGCACTGACATGACGGGTATGATACCCGAGACGGGGGAGTCGGTTCACGAATGCACTGGAGGCGCGCGACCGGCGAGCCTGGCGGGTTGGTCGGCTAGGGCTCACTCAGACACGCATGCCCCGTTGCTCGGGCGTCAGAGAGCGGAAATATCGGATGGTCTCTATCAGGCCATCGCGCAACGAAACCACCGGATTCCAGCCCAACTTCGTGCGGGCCCGCGTTATATCCGGGCGCCTCACCTTGGGATCGTCCTCAGGCAACGGGCGCTCGACTATCGGAACATCGGCACCCACTAGCTCGATCACCATCTCCGCGAGCTGGCGCACCGTGAATTCCACGGGGTTGCCGATGTTCGTGGGCTCGGAATCACCCGACATGAAAAGACGATAGATACCATCCACCTCGTCGCTGACGAAGCAGAAACTGCGCGTCTGGGAGCCATCTCCGTACACGGTGAGCGGTTCCCCGTTCAGAGCCTGCACGATGAAGTTCGAGACCACCCTGCCGTCGCGAGGCCTCATTCGCGGTCCGTACGTATTGAAGATGCGTATGATGCGCGTGTCCAGGCCATGGTAGCGGTGGTACGCCATCGTGATCGCCTCGGCGAAGCGCTTGGACTCATCGTACACCCCTCTGGGCCCGATGGGGTTGACGTTCCCCCAGTATTCTTCCGTCTGCGGGTGGACCAGCGGGTCGCCGTACACTTCGGAGGTGGACGCCAGGAAGAAGCGCGCCCCCTTGGCCTTGGCGAGTCCGAGCGCATTGTGGGTTCCCAGCGCGCCTACCTTGAGCGTCTGGATAGGTAATTCCAGATAGTCGATAGGGCTCGCGGGCGACGCGAAGTGAAGCACACCGCCGAGCTCACCGGACACGTACGTATACGTGGAGATGTTGTGACGAATGAACTCGAAGCACGGGTTGCCGACGAGGTGCGCGATGTTGTCAGGGTGGCCAGTGATGAAGTTATCGAGCCCGACTACCTGGTGTCCCTCGGCCAGGAAGCGATCGACGAGGTGGGAGCCCAGGAAGCCCGCGGCACCCGTTATCAGAACTCTCACGCCGCTCCCCTCCCGATCGACAGATAGGTGAACCCCAGGGATTTCATCTTCGCCGGGTTGTACAGATTGCGCCCATCGATCACGATAGGCCTCTGCAGCATGCCAAGGACCCGCGCGAAATCCGGGTGACGGTACTCATTCCAGTCGGTCACCACAATCAGTGCGTCCGCACCTACCAGCGCTTCGTAGTTCGAAGGTGCGTACTCTATCCGGTCGCCGAGCCGGCGCCTGGCCTCACCCATTGCGACCGGATCGTGCGCCACGACGCTCGCCCCGGCCGAGAGCAGCCCCTCGATGAGCGCCAGCGCCGGGGACTCCCTCATGTCGTCTGTCTGTGGCTTGAACGCGAGGCCCCAGATAGCCACCCTGGCGCCACGCGTCTCACCGTTCAACGCATGCTCCAGCTTCTCGAACAGGCGCTGCTTCTGCCGGTCGTTCGCGGTCTCGACGGCATCGAGCACGCACAATGGCGCCCCGACATCCCGCGCCGTCCGCAACAGAGCCTTCACATCCTTGGGAAAGCACGATCCGCCATAGCCGGGTCCAGGAAAGAGGAACGACGCACCGATCCGGTTATCGCTGCCCACCCCCTTGCGAACGTTATCCACGTCCGCCCCCAGCCGCTCGCACAGGTTCGCGATCTCGTTCATGAACGAGATGCGCGTGGCCAGCATCGCGTTGGCCGCGTACTTGGTCAGCTCCGCCGATGCGACATCCATGAAGATTATGGGCTTTCCAGTTCGCACGAACGGCGCGTACAACTCCGCCATCACCGAGCGAGCATAGTCGCTCTCCACGCCCAGCACCACACGATCGGGACGCATGAAGTCCTCGACGGCCGCACCCTCCTTGAGGAACTCCGGGTTGCTGCACATGTGGAAGGGAAAGCGCGCTCTGAGCGCGATCGAAGCCGCGACCTTCGCGGCCGTCCCCACGGGCACGGTGGATTTGGTCACGACCACCAACTCGCGCTGCATGTGCTCGCCGATGGCATCTGCCACGGCAAGTACATGGCGCAGATCGGCCGAACCATCCTCATCGGGCGGAGTACCGACCGCGATGAAGACAACTTCGGCGGAGGCGATGGCCTGACCTATGTCCGTGGTGAACGCCAGACGGTGCTGCGACTGATTGCGCTCCACGAGGCTATCGAGCCCCGGCTCGTAGATGGGGAGCACATTTCGCAGCAGACCCGCGATCTTTTCTTCATTGACGTCCGCGCAGATGACGTCGCTGCCAGTCTCTGCCAGGCATGCGCCAACCACGAGGCCAACGTAGCCCGTTCCAACGACTGTGATGCGCACGTGCAATGGCCGGTTGAAGTCATCAGGAGAGTCGAAACGCGATCAACCATTGAACTTATCCAGCGCCAGGGGATCGGGCAATGCACTTGGCGGGGCACGCGAGTCGGGGAGGCGGAAAGAGTGGCGGATGAACCGGCGCACGAAGGCCCACGAGGGGCTTCCCCTCGTGGGCCCGTCGAGAGTCACGGGTCTGATGCAGGTCGCCCAACCAGGCGACCCGGGAATCAGGAGGCTGTCAGGCCTTCTTCCCTGGCCGCCTTCTTGGCGGTGCTCTTCGCCTGATCGGCCACGCGCTCCGCCACGTGCTCGACCTTGTCCTTGGTCTCGCCCGCCACATCGCGCACCTTGTGCGCGAGCCGATCGCGGGCCTCACCCATCAACTCCTGCTCCTTGCGCGTCCCGGGGATCGTGAGTCCTGCCGCCATCCCCAGCGCGAGTGCCGCGGCACCAACAGCGAGAGGGTTCTCGTAGAACTCGTCCTCAGCCCGGTGCGCTTGACGGCGGGTCTTCGTGGCCACGTTCTGCGCCAGGCCTGCAATCTCGCCGGCCTTACCTTCGGCATCTTCGGCCAACTCGGATGCCTGAGCTCGCACGCGGTCAATCGTGCCGGATTCGCCGAAGCTTTCACCGCCAGGAGTCGTTCCGGACATGGGGCGTGTCTCGTAGGGCGCGCCGGCATATCCGCCGCGGTACCCGCCCGACCGTGCCCGTGCGCTACTCCAGCCGGACCGCAAGCGCCCCGTCGAACTCTGCTTCCTGGTGTTGTAGATCAGCCACCCGAGTCCGATGCCGACCATCGCAGCAGGGATCGGATTCTCCCTGACAGTTTCTGTGATCGTGTTACGGGCCTCGCCAATCGTTTGCCGAGCCTCGTCCATCTGATCTGATGCCTTCTGCGCCATGTTCTCCACCTTGCCTATCGTGGCGTCACGGATGTCCTGCTTCACCTGCTCCTTGAGATGGCTCGGGTTGAGCCGCTCGCCCAGCTGCTCGAGATTGTCACCCATCCGCTCCCGCGTCTCACGAATCTCCGCGCGGATCTCCTCCGGGTCGGCTTCACGCGCACTCCGCCCCTCTTCGCCAAGCGTACCTTCCCCGTGCGGCGCGTACTCATCGGTCGTCTCGGCCATCTCTCCTCCTATCGTCTCATCTGTACGACTCGTCTGGGCCCGCGCACTCCGAGGTCACAGGCCGCCTCCACGTCAGTAGCGCTCTGGGTCTTCCGAGCCCAGAGGCGATGTCTTACGGATCGTCGGGTTCGCGTCCGGCCCGGCTGACGGGTTGTCGGTGCCGGTCGTCCCGGCCGTGCCCACGATCCGTGTCTCCCGCCCTACGACGTCGTAGTCACGCTGCGTCGGCGGGAGCGGGACTTCGCGATCGGAAACAGCTCCGCGCGAACTGGAGTACTCCTGGCCGGCTGGCACATATGCGCCCTGATACGGCGTACCCCCCTGGTACTGGCGTTGTCCCCGCCGCGAGCTCTTGATGAAGCGCGCACCCAGGAGGCCGAGCGTGAAGGCGCCGCCCAGAAAGATCCCCGGCTCACGCCGCGCGAAATTCTCGAAACGATCGGCCATCTCGCTCGCATCGGTGTTCTGCACGTAGTCGGCGAGTTGCTCGACTCGGTTGGCCGCCTTCTCGACGTAGCCGCCGA
>DATCXG010000312.1:0-2767 GCA_036565945.1 Gemmatimonadaceae bacterium | reverse complement strand
CGAGCGGGGGACGGGGCGGCGGAGTCGGACGGTGGAGAGGGCGGCATCGCGTGTGAAGGGGGCGGGCGGGCACAGGCGTTTGCCCACGACACACGATATCGCCAGAGTCTGACAATGCAAGGGCGGCTGGGGCTGGCTTGTAGCCCTTGAAGATGTTACGACCTCCACTCAGCCAGGCGAACGCCGTAACTCGGGAAGCGATCTGGTGAATCGATCTTCTATCCGGGTACAGGGAGCGCCATGGCCATGTGGACGAAGAGAGCCATGAGTCCGGCCGCGCTCGAGCGCGGCCGGACTCATGGCTCCATCGTTGCGTACCGCGCGACTACTGGAAGTTCAGATTCAGTACCTTGTACAGCGAGTCGACATCGGTGTCGCTGATGTCATGCTTCTGCATGCTGCACTGTACGCCCTCGCGCGTCTGCTTCCCGACCATGCCGTCCACCGCGCCGGCGCTGCAACCATCGTTATTCAGCGCCGTCTGCAGTTGCTTCACCTGGTCGTTGGAGAGCGCAGCGAGCTTCGTGCGGATCGTCGCGCTCGACACGGCGTTGCCCACCGCGGCCGCGCCCGCGCCTGCAGCAGCCTTCGCCTTGTTCGCGGCCTCGCCCGCCCTGTTGGCCAGTGTATCGACGGCCGCACCGGCCCTGTGGGCCATCGTGTCCAGCGCACCCGCCGCCGAGCTCGTGGTTGTGGAACCGGGCGCCATCGCGCCCATCGTATCGGCTGTCGATGAGGGTGGCGCACTCGTACCGGTCGTGCCCGCCGGAGCCATGGTGCCCATCGCCGTATCCGCGTTCGAAGCGCTCCGCTCCTTGTTGCTGCACGCCGCCACGCTGATGGCGAGCGCTACCCCAACTACCGTGGTCCGTAGCATGGAGATCCTCCACGTTGGAGCATGATTCCAACTGCTCGATCGTGCACGGTGCTCGGGGCGCAATTTCCATGCTTCGGAGGCATCTTCGAGATGCGACCCACGTAGCTGCTCACCACTCTCACTACCAGGGCGTGCCCATGTTCCTAGGTCACTATGGAGTCGCATTCGCCGCCAAGCGTGCTGCGCCGCGCACCTCGCTCGGCATGCTCGTCTTCGCGGCTCAGTTCCTGGACGAGCTCTGGCCGATACTGCTCCTCCTGGGAGTCGAGCGGGTGCGCATCGTGCCAGGCCTCATGACAGCCAGCTCGCTGGATTTCGTGAGCTACCCGATCTCGCACAGCCTGGTTACAGCGGTGGGGTGGGCAGTGCTCATTGGCATCCTTTACTTCGCCATCCGCCGCTATCGCCGCGGCGCATGGGTAGTTGGCATCGCCGTCCTCAGCCACTGGCTGCTCGATGTCCCCATGCACCGCCCTGACCTCCCGCTCTGGCCGGGCTCGCACATCATGGTGGGCGGCGGCCTCTGGAACTCGCTCTGGCTCACTGTCGTGCTCGAGGTCGTATTCCTGGGCTTCGGGCTCGCGCTCTACCTGCGCGACACCCGCGCCACCGATCGCATCGGGAGCTGGGGACTCTGGGCCATGGTTTTGCTCCTGCTGGCTATCTGGTTGGGCGGGGTCTTCGGGGCCCCGCCGCCGAACGAGCGCATCCTCGCGCTCTCCACGCTCGGGATCTGGCTGTTCATCCCGTGGAGCTACTGGATAGATCGCCACCGAACGAGTCGATCGCCGCAGTCGATCTGACCTCGCTGGCGCGGCCGGAACGAAATGGCCGGCGATCCATTTCTATAGAGCAGCTATCCGTTCCAGCGCGATGTGAACCGGATAGCTGTCACGAGGGTCGGTCATGCCGGCCTCATGCATGTGTGGACGTGCACACTGGCGTCCCAACGGAGAATGATTTCACATTTCACCCGATCAGTTAGGACGACGTCGGACGATGACGTCGCATTACTCGCGATGCGAGAGGCGGAAGGAGAGGAGCCATGAAACCCGAAACGATTTCCGATACGGAGCAGCACGTACCAATGGCCATCGAAGTGAACGAGGGCACCATGCCGGCACCCGTGACGCCCGGCGGCGAGCCCACTGATGACATATTCGCCGAGCCCACCGACCGCTCCGACGACTTCGCCTTCGACGCCACGACAGTGCGCGTATTCGACAACATGGTGAGTCGCTCGGTCCCCTTCTACGGCGAGATCCAGCGCATGACCGCGGAGCTTGCCGGCGAGTTCGCGGTGCCGGGCACCAGAGTTTACGACCTGGGCTGCTCCACGGGGACGACGCTCATGGCGCTCGAATCGCACCTCGACCCCTCGATCGACTTCGTGGGCTACGACAACGCGCCCGACATGCTCAGGCGCGCGGAGCAGAAGCTGGCGACGCTTCGATCGTCGCGCCGCCGCGAGGTGCGGATGGTCGACCTGCATGAGCCCTTCACGATCGAGAATGCGTCGGTAACGGTGATGCTCTTCACCCTGCAGTTCGTGCGTCCGCTCCACCGCGACCGCGTGATCCGCACCATCGCCGAGGGCACGCGCAAGCAGGGCGCGCTCATCCTCGCCGAGAAGGTCATCGAGGGCGACACGCTCTTCAACCGCCTCTTCATCGACAAGTACTACGAGATGAAGCGGCGCCACGGCTACTCCGAGATGGAGATCGCGCGCAAGCGCGAGGCTCTGGAGAACGTACTGGTTCCCTACCGCATCGAGGAGAACCGCGACCTGCTCCTCGAGTGTGGCTTCACGAGATTCCAGGAGTTCTTCCGCTGGTACAACTTCGCCGGGATGATCGCCGTCAAATGACATCGCGGGCCACGGCGGCGGGC
>DATCXG010000309.1:0-5882 GCA_036565945.1 Gemmatimonadaceae bacterium | reverse complement strand
GCGGCGGGAGCCGCGGCCGCGTGTGGCGGCGATGGTACGACCTCGAAGGACCACATAGTAGTCTTCAACGCCGGCAGCCTGGCCCGCCCGCTGCGCGCGGCACTCGACTCGTTTGCCGCGCACGAGCACGTACGAGTGGATCAGCAGAACTCCGGCAGCCTGGAGACAGCGCGCAAGCTCACGGAGCTGGGCCAGATTCCCGATGTCATAGCCCTCGCTGATTACGAGGTGTTTCCCCGCTACCTCATGCCGCGCCACGTGGGGTGGTACGTGGAATTCGCGCGCAATCGCATGGTGGTCGCGTACACGCAGCGATCACGCTTTGCCGGGGAGATCACCAGCGACAACTGGTGGCACGTGGTGCAGCGACCTGGCGTGCAGATGGGACGGGCCGATCCGAATCTCGATCCGAACGGATACCGCACGCTCCTCACCATGCAGCTCGCCGAGCGGTTCTACCATCAGCCGGGATTGTATCGGCGGCTGCTCGAAGTCTCTCCCGAGAGAAACGTGCGGCCCAAGGAGGCGGACCTGGTGGGGCTCCTTCAGGCGGGCGAGATGGATTACATCTGGAGCTATCAGTCGCTGGCCACCTCGGCGGGGCTGGAGTACGTGCAACTGCCACCAGAGATAGATCTGGGTTCGCCCGGTGATTCCGTGCTCTATGCCACGGCCCAGGTGCGGGTGCGTGGCAAGACACAGGGTGACTCGGTCACCTTCCGTGGCCAGCCGATTGTCTATGCGCTCTCGATCCCGCGGGATGCGCCCCATCCCGCGTTGGCGGAGCGCTTCGTGGCGTACCTGCTCTCGGCCGATGGCGAGCGTGTTCTGCGTGCGCAGCAGCTCGATGTGCTGGATGAACCGGTGTTGGTCGGTGACGCGGTACCGGCCGCGATAGCAGCGCTTGCTGAGCGCTCCAAGTGATAGCCCAGGAGGTGACACTGTCGACCCCGCGCTCGCGGGGGCCGTACAGGGCCGCCAGTGTGGTGACAACCCTACTCGGTTCCATCTTTCTGCTCTTTCTCTTCGCGCCAGTCGCCCACCTGGTGCTCGCGGGAGGAGTGAGTGGGGTGGGGAAGCTGTTCTCCGACTCCGAGCTGCGGAGCGCGCTCGGGCTGACGGCGCTCGCTGCCACCAGCGCCACGCTGTTCGGTGTCCTCGGCGGTACGCCGTTAGCATACCTGCTGGCGCGGCGCGAGTTTCGCGGCCGCGCGGTGATCGCGGCATTGATCGACCTTCCGCTACTCATCCCACACCCCGTGGTCGGGATAGCGCTCCTTCTCGTGTTGGGCCGCGACAGCGCTGTGGGTGGGGCTCTGTTCGAGGCCGGCATCAGGGTGGCTGGCTCCGCCGTGGGAATAGTCTGCGCGATGCTCTTCGTCTCGGCGCCGCTCTACGTGAGCGCAGCGCGTGAAGCGTTCGCGCGGGTGGACCCACGTTACGAGGCCGTGGCGCGCACGCTCGGTGATCCCGCCTGGAGAGTATTCCGTCGCGTCACGCTCCCGCTCTCGTTGCGCGGGCTGATAGCTGCCGGCGTGGTGATGTGGGCACGCGCCGTGAGTGAATTCGGGGCGATCGTCATCCTGACGTATAACCCGAAAGTGGTGAGCGTGCTGAGCTACGATCGCTTCACCAGCTTCGGACTGCGCGAGGCGCTTCCGGTGGCGGCGGTGCTTGCCATACTGGCGCTCATTCCGCTCACTCTTCTGCGTGCGCTCCGCCCGGAGCGCGGCGCTGGTACCTGGCTCTGATAGAGGTAGTTGGGCTCGGCGCGCGCGTAGGCAGTTTCGAGCTGCGCGACATCACCTTCTCCGTGCCAGCGGGGAGCTACGGTGTGGTGATCGGGCCGGCCGGCTCGGGCAAGACCACTCTGCTCGAGACCATCGCCGGCATAACCCGCCAGCGAGCCGGGACCTTGCGGCTCATGGGACGCATCATGGCCAGTGTGCCGCCGGAGCAGCGTGGAATCGGATTCGTGTACCAGCACGGTTTCCTCTTTCCTCACCTCGGCGTTGCGAGGAACATCGCCTACGGCGCCAGGGATCCGGCGTTCGCCCGTGAGATAACCGGGCGGTTGGGTGCCGAAGCGCTCCTCGATCGCGATATACGTGGCCTGAGCGGCGGCGAGCGGCAGCTCGTGGCAATCGCCCGTGCTCTTGCCGCCCACCCATCGATCCTGCTCCTCGACGAGCCCTTCAGCGCGCTCGATCCGCGCCGTCGCACGGCGGTGAGGCGCGCGGTGCGCTCGATGCATCGTGAATTTGGCATGACGGTGCTGCAGGTGACGCACGATTTCACCGAGGCCGGACTGCTGGGCGATGTAGCCATACTCCTGGACATGGGACGCGTTCTCCAGCACGGTCCTCCAGAGGAAGTGTTTCGCCATCCGGCATCGCCGTACATCGCCGAATTTCTGGGTGCCGAGAACGTCTTCGCCGGCGAGGTGCGCGTTCTCAGCGGCGCTCCCGGTTATGGCGGGGCTGTGGCGAGTGATGCCACTGCGTCACCTGGCGGGTCGCAGGGCGCGCCGGTCGACGCGGATCCCCGCGCTGACGGGCACTTCGCCATCGAGTTCCGGACCGGTCCGCTGACATTCTACACCGTTGGCGATGCGCACGATGGGCCCGGCTACGCCGTGATCCGGGCCGAGGAAGTGCTGCTCTCGCTGGAGCCGCAACAGTCGTCCGCGCGCAACCGGTTTCGTGGCACGATCACCGAGATCGCCACACTCGGTGCTCTCACGCGAGTAACCATGGATGCCTGTGGCGTCCCTCTAGTGGCTGCCCTCACCACGCACTCCGCCAGCGAGCTGTCCCTGGCGCCTGGCGTCGTGGTGTACGCCAGCTTCAAGGCGATGGCAGTGCATCTGTGCTGACCCGCGCTCTGAACCACGGAGGCACGGGGGACTGCGAACTGCGGAACTGCTTACCTGCAGCACGGAGAACTGCAGGAGAACGGCAAGCGAGAACGGCAAGAGAGAACGACAACGGATTGAACCACGGAGGCACGGAGACACGGAGAGAACTGCAACTGCTAAAGCCAAGGCAACTGCAAAAGCGAATGTTTTTTGGGATTGCATCCGGGCCTCCTCTCCCCGGGGCGAGCGGGACCTGAAGGTACCAGGAGCCTAGGTGCCACGCCCGGAGCCAGAGGCGAAGTGCAGTTCCCAAAGCTTTTCGCTGTGCCTCCGTGTCTCCGTGGTTCAAGCGGTTCCCCAAGCTTTTCCGGTTCTAGCCGTTGCAGTTGGCAGTTGCAGTTGCAGTTCTCTCTTGCCGTCCTCGCTTGCCGTTCTCTTGCAGTTCTCCGTGCTGCAGGTAAGCAGTTCCGCAGTTTCTCCGCGCCTCCGTGGTTGCAGACGTTGGTGACAGGATCAGGCGAGGTCGAGCCGCACGCGGATTGGGTCGCCATCGACGTCCAGCAGATTGGCGAGGGTGCGATTGCCGCGCCGGGTGAACTGCAGCGAGATGCGCGAGCCGCCCACGCGCATGCCATGGATCACTAGCTCGTTTAGGAAGTGGGGGAGGAGCGGCTCACGGATGTGGAGCTCGTGCGTGGGCGCGTCGGGGAGGATGCCGGTGGCGGCCTGCAGCAGCATGAAGAATGCGCCAGATGCCCACGCCTGCGGCGAGCAACTCACCGGGTAGAGCACCGGTCGCAATCCCTGCGCGCGGACCATCCCGCAGTACAGTTCTGGCAGCCGGTTGTAGCGCAGCCCGGTGGCCGCGTCGTACAGCGCCGAGAAGATCGGGAGCATGGAAGGCTTCTGTCCCGAGAGCGAGAGCCCCAGCGCTACGATGCCGTTGTCGTGCGGCCATACTGATCCGTCGTGGTAGCTCATGGGGTTGTAGACCTGGTGATTCGCGCTCAGCGTTCTCAATCCCCATCCGGAGAACATATCGGGTGCGAGCAGGCGAGCCGCCATCCGCGAGGCGCGCATCGCGTCGGGGACGCGGCACCAGAGCAGGTGGCCCGCGTTCGACGCCACGGTGGGTATGGGCATCTTGTGCCCGTCCAGCGCCAGGGCGAAGGTGCCTAGCTCCTCGAGCCAGAAGCGCTCCATGATCGCCTCGCGCAGTTGCGCCGCCTGGCGTCGCAGTACGGTGGCTCGCTCGGAGTCGCCGAACGCGTGGTACAGAGCCGCCATGCGCCGCTTCGCATCGCATGCGTAGCCCTGTACCTCTACCAGCGCGATGGGAGGGGTGGGAAGCTCCCCGTTCGGGAAGGGTACCCCGTCCCAGGAGTCCTTCCACCCCTGGTTCACCAACCCATTGGGCGATGTTTGCGCGTATTCCAGGAAGCCGTCACCGTCCATGTCGCCATATCTGTCCATCCACAACAGCGCTCGCTCGGCATTGGGGAGTAGCTCACGTACGAGCGCTTCGTTGCCGGTCCAGCGCCATGTCTCATGCAGCAGGATGAGCCAGAGCGGAGTGGCGTCGATGGTGCCGTAGTACGGCGCGTGCGGTATCTCGCCGGCGCGGGCGAGCTCTCCGCGCCGCAGTTCATGCATGATCTTCCCGGGTTGCTCTTCGGTGTCCGGGTTCTCACGCTCTCCCTGCATGCTCGCCAGGTAACGCAGGGTGTCCACGGCCACCTCAGGGTTGAGCAGCAGCGTCTGGAGAGATGTGATTATCGCGTCGCGCCCGAACGGAGCGGAGTACCATGGGATGCCGGCCGAGATGATCCGCATCCCGTTGGCCTCGGTGTACAGAGCGCGGATGTCGATTACCGCGTGGTCGAGCGCGGAATTGAATTCTGCGACGTTCGTGCTGAAGTGCGTGCAGCTGCCACGCCACTCATCGTAGATGGCTTCGATGGGAGGAAGACGCTTCTCGATGTCCCGATGGCTGTTCGCGCGCCGATCGTCGGGGCGGGAGTGGCGGGCAGGAGAGCCGGGCAGGACGTGCCACTCGATGCGGTGTGGGCACTCTGGTTCGAGACGGAAGTGCCAGTGTGCGTCGTGCGGCCCTATCTCATCTGGTAAGCTGTCGAAGCAGATCTCGCTGTTGATGCGTTCTCCATCGCGCCCGCGGTACGAGAAGATTATCGAGCTGCGACCCACGATCGGAGGGTAGAAGATACCGCGTAGCTCGCGCTTCCACCCGCGCACTTCGAAGATGTCGGCAAAGTCGTTGCTCACGCTGAGCCCGGCCCAGAAGTCGATGGGCCGATCGAGGAAGCTCGTGAAGGTCACGCGCTCCGTGAGGCGGTCGTCGATCAGAATTTCCCTGCGCACGTGGACCGCGTTGGTGACGTTCCAGCTGTTGCCGCCGAATGCCGTATCGTCGATCGC
Source organism: Gemmatimonadaceae bacterium (assembly GCA_036565945.1). Taxonomy (GTDB): domain Bacteria; phylum Gemmatimonadota; class Gemmatimonadetes; order Gemmatimonadales; family Gemmatimonadaceae; genus JADGGM01. Next base: position 589 of record DATCXG010000309.1, on the reverse strand, counting down.
CAGGTCTACCTGGCTGCTGTACATCCGCACCACCTGCGATGAGAGCATGATGGGCGGCCCACCGGCCATGGCGAGCTCGTAATGGCTGAGCATCCGCGTATCGTCGAGGAAGAGACCCAGTCCGCAGTGCCCAGCCGGAGTTATGTCACCCTTGCTATTGAGGAGTAGGAAGAGCCGCTCGTGTTTCAACACGAGGCTGTCGTATACCGAACCACCCTGGCGACAATCGATGGCCGGATAACCCACGGCCGTCTCCATCGGTATCGATTCAGGAATTGTCTCTTGCTGTGGTTCCATCGAGTTCCGTGATTGGGTATGAGATGGCGTCCCACTCCGATCAGGCTATCCTCACCAGGCGCTCGTGGGGGCTCGCATCGCCGGCCGCGGTGGCGTAGAGGTGCTCGTACTTCGTGATCATCCGCTCGTGTCCGAAGCGCTCCGCGGTGCGTGACCTGCAGCGTCCTCTGTCGAAGTCGTCGAGTGGCCCGCCGGGACGGATGAGGTCGCGCATCTCCCCCGCGTCTCGTACCAGGAAGCCGGTGACACCATCCTCGACCAACTCCGGCACACTACCGCGAGGGAAGGCGAC
>DATCXG010000304.1:0-9680 GCA_036565945.1 Gemmatimonadaceae bacterium | reverse complement strand
CCGATAGTGGAGCTGCCGCTGACATTCTTCACGCGCATCACCGGTGAGATGGGCATCCACCAGTTCCTCTTCCTCGAGCGCGCGGAGGGGTACGGGCGGGAGATCATGAAAGGCTACGACTTCGATGTGCGCGACACGATGTGGATCTTCTCGCACACGGGGATCAACAACGTGAACATCGACGTCGCGCTCCGAGCGAAGGAGCTGGGCATGCGAGTGATCGCCACCGGGTCGGCGGAGCAGGCGCTGGCGAGCACGCCGCGGCACCCGTCGGGGAAGAAGCTCTTCGATATTGCCGACGTGGTGATCGACACGCGCGTACCAGCGGGTGATTCTTCGGTGCACCTGAACGGTCATCAGGACAACGTCGGACCAGTCTCGACGATGGCGTTCGTGACGGTGGTGTGGATGACCATCACTACCGTGGCGGAGATCCTCGCGCAGCGCGGAGTGAAGCTGTTCATCCACCCCTCGCACAACGTGCCGGGCGACACCACCGCACACGACCGGCTGGACGCCGCACTCGTGGAGTACAAGCGGCGTGTAGCGGGGGTGTAGGCCCGCGCTCGCCATCCTCGATCGCGTGCGGGAGCTGCTCGGACGCTCATGGGTTGCCGGTGAGGACGAGCGACCCGCGCGGAGTGGCGATCGAGAGATGGAGGTAAGGCCGATCCGCGCGTAGCACATGGATGTCGCTATCCAGGGCGTGAAGCAGCGCGCCGATCTCCTTCGCCTTCGGATGCCCCATCTCGAATGACTCGAACGCGCAACCCTTTGCCGAAGTGCTGGCCGGATGGGTCGTATCCAGCCAGTCGATGAACCTGGGCACGAATTCGCCGAATCGATTGTCGCGAGGAACCAGAAGCCGCCAGCGGAGCGTCTGTCCCTCGGGCGTCTCCCTGGAGGCAGCGAACAGGTCGGACTCGATATCGTTGCGCTCGAGCGTCTGCTGCACCGTTTCGAGGTCCGAGGCTTTCAGCATGAAGGCGAACAACCGAGGAACCTGGAACGCCTGGATGCGTCCGCCCATTGTACCGTCTAGCTGTTGTTCGCGGTCGGTCGCGAGCAACTCGAAATAAACGCTCTCACCCAGTGATGCGAGAGCGTTGCGAGTTCCCAGGCCCGGGTGCCGTCCGCCGAGATTCGGCTTGACGCCCGTGAGCGATTCGAACTCGATGCACATCGGTTCGAGATCGCGCCCGGCATATAGGAAGTGATCAAGGCGTCTCGTCATCGTCGTCTCCTGTGCGTGCCGTTCAATGATAACTGCGGGCAGCGCGGGCAGCAGCGACGGAGAAGCACGTTACGTGAAGCTCATCAAGGGAGAGCAGAATGTTGAATCTGCAGGTTATCGTTGCCAGCACGCGCGATGCACGGAAGGGCCCAATGGTCGCCACATGGTTCATGAAGCAGGCTTGCGCACACGGCAAGTTCCACGTCGAGCTGGTGGATCTCGCGGAGATGAACCTCCCGTTGTTCGACGAGCCGAGGCACCCGCGGCTGGGACAGTACGAGCACGAGCACACGAAGGCGTGGAGTGCCACTGTGGCGCGCGCCGATGCGTTCGTATTCGTCACGCCGGAGTACGACTACTGCGCCCCCGCCTCGCTCTTCAACGCGCTCGAGTATCTCTCGCGAGAGTGGGCGTACAAGCCGGTGGGCTTCGCCAGCTATGGCGGTGTGTCGGGCGGCGTGCGGGGAGTGCAGATGACCAAGCAGTTAGTCACCACGCTCAAGATGATGCCGCTGCCGGAAGCGGTGACTATCCCCTTCTTCACGCAGTACATCGACAAGGAGACCGGCGTGTTCGACCCCGGTGAGGTGCAGGCGAAGTCCGCCACGGTCATGCTCGATGAGCTACTCAGGTGGGCCACGGCTCTCAAGCCGTTGCGGTCGGAATAGAGGGGTGGGGTTGGTATCAAGTGGCGGTGATGCGTACCAGCGGCCTGGCCGGTCTTATCGGATGATACACGTGGAGTAGATTGTGATACGTGAAGGACCCCCACCTGATAGCCGAGAGTTGGCGGCGGATTCATTCTGATGGCACTTCTGGGTATGAACGACGTGAGTCTCGCGTTCGGAGGGCCGCCGGTCCTCGACCACGCTGACTTCGGTATCGAGCGCGGAGAGCGCGTCTGCCTACTCGGGCGGAACGGGGCAGGCAAGAGCACGCTCATGAAGCTCCTCGACGGCACCATCGTACCCGATTCGGGGGACGTCGTGCGCCAGACGGGGATTACCGTGGCGCGCCTGGAGCAGGAGGTTCCCGACGGACTTGAAGGGTCGACCTACGATGTAGTAGCCGCGGGGCTCGGTGAGACGGGTCGCCTGCTAGCGCGCTATCATCGAGCGAGCCAGCGTGTGGGAACGCACGCGACCGATGACGCACTGCGCAAACTCGGCCGCCTGCACAGTGCGCTCGATGCGGCCGGCGCATGGCGGGTGCAGACTGTGGTGGAGACCGTGCTCGAGCGACTGGGGCTCGATGCCGATGCGCCATTCGACGTGGGATCCGGGGGGCGGAAGCGCCAGACGCTGCTGGCGCGCGCCCTCATCCGGGAGCCCGATATCCTGCTTCTCGACGAGCCCACCAACCACCTCGACGTGAATGCCATCGAGTGGTTGGAGAATTTCCTGGTGGACGGTGGGATGACGATCCTGTTCGTGACGCACGACCGGGCTTTCCTCCGGCGCGTGGCAACGCGGATCGTGGAGCTCGATCGCGGCCGCCTCGTGGATTGGGGGAGCGACTACGACACGTACCTCGCACGGAAGGAGGCGGCGCTCGCCGCCGAGGCGAGGGAGTGGGCTGAGTTCGACAAGAAGCTGGCGAAGGAGGAGGTCTGGATCCGGACCGGAATCCAGGCGCGCCGGACACGCAACGAGGGGCGCGTCCGCTCGCTCGAGGCCCTGCGTCGCGAGCGCGGGGCGCGCCGTGAGCGAACTGGTGCGGTACGATTCCAGGCGCAGGAGGCCGAGCGCTCTGGCAGGCTCGTGATCGAGGCGCGGGGTGTGAGCTTCGCACACGGCGAGCGCGCCATCGTGCGCGACTTCTCAACCACTATCACGCGCGGTGACCGCGTGGGACTGATCGGGCCGAACGGCTCCGGCAAGACCACGCTGCTCCGTCTCCTGCTCGGCGAGCTCGCACCTGATGAGGGGGCCGTGCGGGCTGGGACCGGCATCGAACTGGTGTACTTCGATCAGTTGCGTGAGCAGCTCGATCCGGATCGCAGTGTGTTCGATAGCATCGCTGATGGCGCCGACTTCATCGAGAGCGGTGGCGCGCGGAAACATGTCCTGAGCTACCTGCAGGACTTCCTCTTCCCGCCCGACAGGGCGCGCACGCCAGTCCGCGCACTCTCCGGGGGCGAGCGGAATCGCCTGCTCCTGGCGCGGTTGTTCACCCGGTCGTTCAATCTCCTGGCTCTCGACGAGCCGACCAACGATCTGGACATCGAGACGCTGGACCTGCTCGAGGAACTGCTCCTTGAATACTCGGGCACGCTGCTGCTGGTCAGCCACGATCGAGCGTTCATCGATAACGTGGTCACCAGCACCCTGGTTCTCGAGGGCGAGGGCCGCGTGGGGGAATACGTTGGCGGCTACTCGGACTGGGTGCGGCAGCGGCCAACGCCGGCAGCTCTCGACGTGCCGGTCGCGGCGCCGAAGCGAGTAGTGGCTGTCACGCATGCGCCACCCGCCGAGAGGAAGCGGCGTCTCACTTACAACGAGGCTCGAGAACTGGACGCCCTTCCCGACAGGATCGACGCACTCGAGCACGATCGGGAGCAGCTCTACGCGTCGCTCGCCGATCCGGCGCTGCTGCGCGATGGCGCGGCCGTCACCAGCGTGAAGGCACGTCTCGCGGCGATGGAGACGGAGATCGCCGAGATGATGGAGCGGTGGGAAGTGCTCGGGACGATTGCGGTGGAGTAGTAACGAAGGCCGAGCGGGTGGCATGTAAATCGCCACCCGGACTCGGCTGCATATGAGCACCAACGAATGTGGTGCTGTTCGCTGACGAGAGGAGCTCGAAGGGATGATCCTGCTCGCCATCGTGCTCCTGCCTATCCTCGGGAGCCTGCCGGTAGCCGTACTTGCGCGCCACGATCGTGCTCGTGGGGCATGGGCCGCGGCCGTTCCGGCGGCGAGCTCACTCGGGCTTCTCATCCTGATGGTTCCGCGCGTTTTCGCGGGCGACGTGTTGTACGCGCACTGGCCGTGGGTCCCGTCCGCGGGACTCGATGTCACGCTCCAACTGGACGGCCTCGCCTGGCTGTTCGCGCTCATCGTGCTGGGGATCGGGCTCCTCGTCATCCTGTACGCGAACTACTACCTGTCGGAGCAGGAATCCACGGGGCGCTTCTACGGGCTGCTACTGGCGTTCATGAGTGCCATGCTGGGGCTCGCGCTATCCGGGAATCTGCTCCTCATGGCCGTATGCTGGGAGCTGACGAGCCTCATCTCCTTTCTGCTCATCGGCTATCGCAGCGGCGACGCGGCCGCGCGGCGTGGCGCGCGGTTGGCGCTGGTGGTAACCAGCGGCGGTGGGCTCGCGCTGCTCGGTGGATTGATCCTGATAGGCAGGATCGTGGGGAGCTTCGACCTGGTCGACGTTCTCCGCTCGCGCGACGTGCTCATCACTCATCCGCTTCATGTACCGGCGCTCGTGCTCGTGTTGCTCGGTGTGTTCACCAAGTCCGCACAGTTCCCCTTCCACTTCTGGCTGCCGCGCGCGATGGCGGCACCGACTCCAGCGAGCGCCTACCTGCACTCGGCGACGTTGGTGAATGCGGGCGTGTTCCTGCTCGCTCGGTTCTACCCGATCCTCTCCGGCACGGACCAGTGGCGCCTGATTGTCAGCGCAGTGGGAGCGATCACGCTCGTCTTCGGGGCGTACGAGGCGCTTTCCAAGCATGACCTGAAGGAGCTCCTGGCGTACTCCACTATCAGCCACCTCGGCCTCATCACCCTGTTGTTCGGTTTCAGTACGCGCGCGGCCGCTGTGGGGGCGGTGTTCCATATCGTGAACCACGCGGTGTTCAAGGCATCTCTGTTCATGGCCACCGGCGTGATCGAGCGTGAGACCGGCACGCGCGACATGCAGGTACTCAACGGCCTGTGGAGGTACATGCCGCTCACGGGCGCGCTCGCCATCGTTGCGGCTGGCGCGATGGCTGGCGTGCCGTTCCTCAACGGCTTTCTGAGCAAGGAGCTCTTCTTCGCCGAATCCATCACCGCGGGACTCCAGGGTGTCTGGTGGTGGGTAGACCCGGTCATCGCGACGGTGGCCGGCGCGCTGAGTGTTGCATACGCGCTGCGTTTCATCCGCAATGTGTTCTTCGTCGGTCCGGGCACCGGAATGCCCAGGACGCCACACGAACCGGCGCCGTGGGTGCGTATCCCCGGGTATGTGCTGGCGCTGTTGTGCCTCGTCATCGGCATCGCCCCGGCCACGATCATCGGTCCGGCGCTCGCGGTTGCCGCTGGCGCGGTGTTGCAGGGGCCGTTGCCGGAGTACCGGCTGGCCATCTGGCACGGCTTCAATCTCACGCTGCTCATGACCGGCGTCGCGCTCGCGGGCGGGGTAGGGGTATACGCCGAGCGTTACCGGATCCGGTCTCTGCACGCCCGGATACTCCCGGACCCGGCGGAGCCGCTCTACGACAGGGTTCCCGCGTGGCTGACGCGCACCGCAGTCGCGGTGACCACTGGTATGGAGAACGGCTCGCTGCAGCGGTATCTGGCGGTGCTCGTGCTGACGGCGCTGGTGGCCGCGGGTGCGCCGGTGTGGGAGTACGGGATGCCGAGTGGGGCGCTGGCAGTGGAGTGGCCCGATGTCGCCAGCATCACCGTGGCCGGGCTGCTCGCTGTGGCGGTGGCGGCCACGGTCGTCTGGCACCGTCGCCCCTTCGTCGCGCTGATGGCCATCAGCGCAGTTGGGTCGATGGTAGCTCTCGCCTTCGTGAGGCTGTCGGCGCCGGACCTCGCACTCACTCAGGTCCTCGTGGAGGTAGTGACCCTCCTCGCACTACTGCTCGTGCTGCACCTACTTCCGGTGGCACAGCCCACGCGAACGACTGTGCGCCGGCTGGCGCGCGATGCGGCTCTGGCCGGTACGATGGGGCTCGGCGGCGCCGCACTGGCCTGGGCGGTACTCACCCGACCCTCGAACAACATCTCGCCGTACTTCACGGAGCATGCACTGTCCGGTGCTGGTGGAGCCAACGTGGTGAACGCGATAATCGTCGATTTCCGCGGATTCGATACCGTGATCGAGATCTCTGTGCTCGGAGTGGCCGCGCTCGGGATCGGTGCCATGCTCGCGAGCATGTCCGGCAGGGTTGCGCACGCGCGGATCAGGGCGCGGTTCTCGAGAGACCAGTTCCCCTTCACGTTCGCGATGCTCAGTCGCCCGCTCCTGTCGCTCATGTTATTGATGTCCGCCTTCCTGCTGCTGCGGGGACACAATCTGCCCGGCGGCGGCTTCGTAGCGGCGCTGCTCACCGCCGTTGCCCTCATCCTGCAATACCTCGCCAGCGGATCCCGCTGGGCGCACCGGCGGCGGCGCCTGGCGTTCCGGTCTCTGCTGGCGATCGGGGTGCTCGTCGCCGTCGCCACGGGCGCCGGTAGCTGGTTGGTCGGGCGGCCATTCCTCACCTCCGCCCATGGGGACATTCACGTGCCGCTGATCGGAGACATCGCGCTCGGGAGCGCGCTGGTCTTCGATACTGGCGTCTACCTGGCAGTTGTCGGTGCGGTGCTGCTCATCCTCGTCAACCTCGGTCGGCTCGGTCCGGGTGGCGCGACCTTCGATGCCGCACCTGGCGAGGAGGGTGACCCGTGGAAGCCCTGATGGCTGGCGTGATCGGAGTGCTCATCGCCGGCGGCGTCTTCCTGCTGCTGCGTGCGAGAACGTTTCCAATCATCCTGAGTCTGTTGCTGCTCGGTTACGCCGTCAACCTCTTTCTCCTCGCCACCGGACGTCTGGGCGCGGATGCCCCGCCCATCATCACTCCGGGCGCTACGCACCACGCCGACCCATTGCCCCAAGCGCTCATCCTCACCTCCATCGTCATCAGCTTCGGGATGGTGGCTTTCGTCGTGGTGCTTGCGCTCCGGAACGCCATCGCGTCGGACGCTGGTGAGAAGTCGGGCGCCGGTGAGGCGGATGACGGCACGAGCGGAGATGAACGGCTGGAGCGTAGCGGCTCGACATGACGCACTGGCCGATCGTTCCCGTGCTGTTGCCGCTGGTCGCGGCAGTCGTGCTCCTGCTGCTCGAACGGCGCAGCCGAAGCTTGCAGCGGGTGGTCAGCATCATGGCCACCCTGGCCGGCTTGCTGGTGGCCGTACGACTACTCCTGCTCGCCCGGGGCGGCGCCTGCTCCGTGTATCACCTGGGGAGCTGGCCGTCGCCCTTCGGGATCGTGCTCGTGGTGGACCGGTTGAGCGCCGTCATGGTACTGCTCACCGGCGTGGTCGCGCTCTCAAGCGTGCTGTATGCCGTTGCCGGAGCGGACAACGACCGTGGGCACTTTCACGCCCTGTTCCACCTGCAGCTCGCCGGCCTGGCCGGCGCGTTCCTCACCGGCGATCTGTTCAACCTCTACGTCTTCTTCGAGCTCCTGCTCATCGCGTCGTTCTGCCTGCTTCTGCAGGGTGTCACCGGAGCGCGGCTACGGGCGGGCCTCCCCTACGTCGTGATCAACGTCGTCGGGTCGCTGTTCTTCCTCGTCGGCATCGGTATCGTCTTCGGGGTCACGGGCACGTTGAGCATGGCCGATCTATCGTTGCGCGTGGCTGCACTCCCGGCGGCTGATGCCGGACTCGTCCGGGCCGGCGCGCTTCTGCTTCTCGTGGTGTTCGTGCTCAAGGCCGCGCTGGTGCCGCTGTACTTCTGGCTTCCGCGCGCCTATGCGGCGGCCAGCGCGCCCGTGGCCGCGCTCTTCGCGATCATGACGAAGGTGGGCGTGTACGCCATAGTCCGTATGTACACCCTGGTATTCGGTGCTGGCGCCGGCGTAGCAGCGGATGTCGCTCTGCCCTGGCTCCTGCCGCTGGCTCTGGCGACCATCGTGGTTGGCATGCTGGGCGCGGTCGCGAGCGAGAGGCTGCGCGACATGCAGGGGTATCTGCTCATCGGCTCCCTGGGAATCATGCTGGCAAGTATCGGGTTGTTCACCAGCGAGGGGATTGCCGCCGGGTTGTACTACCTGGTGCACAGCACCATCACCATAGCCGCCATGTTCCTCCTCGTCGATGTGATAGCCCGCCAACGTGGAGCATCGGACGACCGGGTGATCCCCGCACTGGCTGTGACGCAGCCGGCGGTGCTCGGCACGCTCTTCTTTGCCGGTGCGCTGGCAGTGGCCGGACTGCCACCACTCTCCGGATTCATCGGGAAGTTGACAATCCTCCAGGCGGCCCCGCTCGACGCGCGCGGCTTCTGGCTGGGAGGCGGCGTGCTCGGAGGTAGCCTGCTCGCCATCGTCGCGCTGGCGCGAGCCGGCAGCACTGTGTTCTGGAATATCGAGAGCGATGAGCATGCTCCCGATGACGGCCAGTATGCGCCCGATGGCGGCCATCGTGCGCCCTGGATTGTGCCTGGCCATGACTATCGTCGGATCCTGCCGGTCGTCGGGCTACTCGGTGCCGTCGTGCTCCTCACGGTGTTCGCCGAACCGGCCATGACCTTTGCTACCGCGACGGCCGATCAGTTACTTCACCCCGCCCCGTACGTGCGGGCGGTTCTGCTGGGGCGCTGACGGAAATGTTCTCGCGCATCCTGCCCCAACCTGCCATGAGCGTGATCCTGCTGGCCACGTGGCTCCTGGTTCAGAACAGCGTGAGCGTGGGGTTGGTCGTGCTTGGCGTGCTCCTCTCCGTGGGAATTCCCTGGAGCGTAGCTCGCTTCTGGCCGGAGTACCCGCGGCGGGTTCGCTACCTCCCACTCATTCACCTCGTCGGAATTGTCCTGGTCGATATCCTCGTCGCCAATCTGGCGGTCGCGCGGCTCACACTCGGTCCCAGGTCGCGGTTGATGCCGCGATTCTTCGAGGTCCCGATCGATCTACGGCAGCCGTATGCCATCACGTTATTTGCCAGTATCATCTCGCTCACACCCGGCACCGTGGTGATAAACCTGAGTGAGGACCAGCGCACGCTTCTACTCCACAGTCTGAACGTGGCCGACCCCGATGCCTTCATAGCCCGCATCAAGGGAGTTCACGAAACTCTTCTGGGGGAGATCTTCCCGTGATCGCCCAGGCCGTCGCTATCGCGTTTGCCATGCTCACCCTGGCCCTGTGCCTCAACGTCTGGCGACTGGTGCGCGGGCCCTCCGTGCTGGACCGCGTGCTGGCGCTCGACACGATGAACATCAACATCGTCGCGCTCCTCGTGGTGATCGGGGTGTGGCGGCGCAGTTCGCACTACTTCGAGGTTGCCCTCATCATCGCCTTGGTGGGGTTCGTAGGGACCGCGGCGTTCTGCAAGTACGTGCTGCGCGGAGACATCATCGAATGACCGGTGACGCTTCGATGATCATCCAACTCCTCGTGGCGCTATTTCTGATCATCGGGGCGTCGTTCGCGCTCATCGGCTCGATCGGGCTCGCCAGATTCGATGATTTCTACAGCCGACTGCATGGTCCTACCAAGGCCACCACGCTGGGC
>DATCXG010000297.1:0-4511 GCA_036565945.1 Gemmatimonadaceae bacterium | reverse complement strand
TGGATCGCCGCCGCGCTGCCGAAGGCGGAGGTGTGCCGCGGGGCGGCCGCGTTGCGGCGGTGCTCGGACTGACGCCGGACATCGTCGCCGTCTCCATGGCCATATTCCTCATGGGCCTCGGTGAGAATCTGTGGCGTCGCTTCCTTCCGAAATACCTCGAGTCGCTCGGCGCGCCGATCACGGCCATCGGCCTCTTCGGCACGGCGGAGGACTTCCTCGACGGCGTCTACCAGTATCCTGGTGGCTGGGTGGCAGACCGGTACGGGCGGCGTCGGGCGCTCATCCTCTTCGTCTCGCTCACGACCGCCGGCTACGCCCTCTTCGCTCTGATGCCAGCGTGGCCCCTGGCGTTCGCCGCCCTGGCTCTCGTGATGGCGTGGGACGCCATGGCGAGTCCCACTCTCTTCGCCGTGGTCGGTGACGCCCTCCCGAGCGAGAAGCGCACCATGGGCTTCACCGTGCAGTCCTTCCTCCGGCGGGTACCGATCGTTCTAGCGCCGGCCATTGGCGGGCTCGCCATCGCGTACTTCGGCCTGCGCGGCGGTGTGCAACTCGGTCTTCTGGCGTCGATCGCGCTCGCCATGCTCACGCTCGCCGTCGCATCCCGCGTGCGCATCCCTATCGTCCCCGATGAATCGCCGATGCACATCGGACGGGTATGGCAAGCGTTCCCTCGACAGCTCCGGTGGCTGCTAGCCTCGGACGTCTTCATCCGGACGTGCGACGCGATGGTGGACGTCTTCCTCGTGTTGTACGCCGTCAACGTCATCCACATCTCGATGGCAAGCTTCGGCGTCCTCGTCGCAGTGCAGGCGGCGACGGCGATGCTCATCTACCTACCTGCGGCACGGATCGCCGAACGGACGGGGAAGAAGCCGTTCGTCGTCGCGACGTTCGCCGCGTTCGCGCTCTTTCCGCTTGCCGTCGTCAACGCGACGAGCTTCACTGCGCTCGTCGTCGCTTTCGTTGTCGGGGGGCTGCGGGAGATCGGTGAGCCGGCGCGCAAGGCCCTCATCATCGACCTCGCGGTTCCGTCGCTGCGAGCTCGCACCGTCGGATTGTACTACCTCGGCCGGAGCCTGGCGATCGCGCCCGCGGCGTTCGTTGGCGGGCTCCTCTGGCAAAGCTCTCCGGCGCTCCCTTTCTACATCGCCGCAACACTAGGCGTGCTCGGAACACTCGTCTTCGTCCGCACCGTCGATGCCGAACATGCTGGCTAGGTACACATGCCGAGCATGCCCTGCAGGCGTAGACCACACGTGCGATTCCTTCTGGAGGATGTCATGCACACACGCAGCCACCGTACACAGACCACGATCTCCGTCGCTGTCCTGCTGCTGGCGACAACGATCACTTCCCGCGCTGCCACAGGGCAGCAGGGCGCACGCGGTACGCGCGACTGGTCGGTCGTCGACCAGGCATTCGGCCGCAAGGGAGCGGTACAGCCGGGAGGTGTGATGAAGTACAGCTTCCCGCGCAGCGACCTCCAGGTGACAGCGGACGGCGTGCAACTGAAGCCGGCGCTCGCGCTGGGCGGGTGGGTCGCGTTAAAGGACATCGGCAGCGGGCGTGCGATGGCCATGGGGGACCTCGTGCTCACCGAGGACGAGGCCGGGCCTGTGATGCGCGCGCTACAGCAGGGCGACGTCCAACAGACAGCGCTGCACAACCACGTGCTGCATGAGTCGCCCCGCGTCATGTACATGCACATCGAGGCGCAGGGCGATCCGGTGAAGATCGCACGCACGATCCGCTCGGCGCTCGAGCAGAGCAAGACTCCACTCGCCGCGCCCGCTGCTGCGGCGCCCGCGACGCCTCTCGACCTGGATACCGCGGCTGTGGCCCAAGCACTGCATGTCACTGGGAAGGTGAGCGGGGGCGTCTATCAGGTGAGCGTCCCACGGCGCGAGACGATCCGTGAGAACGGCCATGAGATACCGCCGTCCATGGGCGTCGCCACCGGGATCAACTTCCAACCGACCGGTGGTGGAAAGGCAGCGATCACGGGCGACTTCGTCATGCGCGCCTCCGAAGTGAACGCGGTAATCCGGGCCCTACAACAGAGCGGCATAGAGGTGACCGCTCTCCACAGCCATATGCTCGATGAAGAGCCACGGCTCTTCTTCATGCACTTCTGGGCGAACGATGACGCCGTGAAGCTCGCGCAAGGTCTCCGCGGCGCGCTCGACCAGATGGCCGTCAAGCGTACTGCGGCGAAGTGATCGCTCTTCGGCGTGCCGAACACACTACGGCGCGCGGGGCAGCGTGCCGTCAGGCGCGCTCTGGCAGGATGGGCTCACCGTGCCCATTCCTACTGATAGGACGTCGGAGTCGTAACCCCTGGCGTGCAGGGGTCGCGGTACGCACGGACCCGCCGACGTCATCTCACCGCGCGCTCAGCATGAGTTCAGCGCGTGGCGGCGCATTGGCGATTGTCGAGCCGGTCGCGGCGCGGCCGGCAACCTCAACTCCGGAGGACGAAAATGAAAAGGCGTCTGATCCCGATCGCCATAGCGATTCTGACAGGCTCTCCCGTCGTGGCGGCAGCCCAGCAACAGACCCGCCCGATGCGCATGCAGAGCCAGTCGTCCATGGCCTGTCCAATGGGAATGCACGGCATGATGATGGGAATGATGGGAATGATGGGGAACGACATGATGCGTTCCCAACAGGGCCAGGGGCACGCAATGATGCGCGGCCAGCGGGGAAACCGGACGGGCGGAATGATGTACGACTCGTCCATGATGGCGCATATGAAATCGCAGCTCGGGCTCAGCGATGAGCAGATGCAGAAGCTGCGTACTATTCGGCAGCGCACCTGTGCCGCTGCGCAACCGCACATGAGGCTTGCGATGCAGGCGCGTCAGGCAGCGATGCAGGCCCTGCAGAGCGACAACCCCGACATGGCTGCCTACAAGGGTCAGCTAGATCAGGCCGCGACGTACATGGTGGAAGCGCAGGTGGAAATGGCGAAGGGGATGGTCGAGTTCCGCAACTCGCTCACGACAGAGCAGCGCCGGAAGCTCGACCAGATGCACCAGCAGATGCTGTGCGGCGGGATAGGCTCCGAAACCATGCGGGACAGCGCGCCAAACCATTACGAGCAACACCCGGACAGCAGCGGTACCTGATACTACTCTCTTCGGTACCCATGGGGGCGAGCCCGGCACTCCGGTTTCGCCCCAGGTACCGCCTGCGAAGCGCGATTTCAGTTAATTCTCCCAACGGGCCCTCTCGCCTCACCGACTCAATGTCTGTCATCCGTACTTCCCTACTCCCGCCGAAAAGACTCTGATACCTTATCTTGCCGTCGCGAATTTGGATTCTGAACTTCTGAGGTGCTCCCCAACGCTGATTCAAGCGTGATGTCAGTCGGGTGAGTAGCAGGTTGAAGATTCAGCCATCAGCAGCTCCTTCGCAAACTCCGCTGGGGTTCGGCCGGCGAGGCCGCTGTGCGGCCGAGCCTCGTTGTAGTCGATCCGCCACGCCTCTATCGTCGCCCTGGCATCGGCCAGGCTCACGAACCAGCTCTCGTTCAAGCACTCGTCCCTGAAGCGTCCGTTGAAGCTCTCGATGTAGGCGTGCTCCACCGGCCGACTAGGCGTTATGAAGTCGAGCACCACGCCCCTGCGATGTGCCCACTGATCCGGCGCGATCCCACTGAACTCGGGCGCGTTGTCCAGCACGATGCGCCGCGGCAATCCGAGTGTGACGCGGAGCTCTTCCAGCACTCGCACCACTCGCTCACCGCCCAGCGAGAAGTCGACTTCTATGGCGGGCGATTCCCTCGTGAAGTCGTCCACCATGGTCAGCGCTCGGATTTTCCGCCCGTCAGCGAGCGCATCACTCACGAAGTCCATGCTCCACCTCTCATTCGGCTCACTGGGAGCAGCCATCGGTGTGCGCGGCACGGCGACTCGCTTTCGCTTCCTGCGCTTCACGCCGAGCCCCTCCTCGCGGTAGAGCCGGTAGGTGAGCTTCCGGTTCACCTCGTGCCCCTCTCTCCGCAAGAGGAGGTGCAGTCGCCGGTATCCCCAGCGGGACCTCAAGGTGGCCGGCCTGTGCAACCGCTCCCTTATCTCACCTCGAGCCGGGCGCGAGGAAACCGCGCCGCCGCGCGGTGCAGGTATTGCGGCGAGTGCTCCCTGTGCTGAGCGCACGTGGGTACCGGGTGGTCACCCTCTCGGAGCTGGATTCGCTCGGGCGTTCCGCTGGGATGCCAGCCGCGAGTGTGGAGACAGGTAGAGCGTCTGTTGCAAACAGGCCCCGGCGCGCTGGTATCCCGGAGCCATTCTCCCTCGGGTGATGTTATGTCCGAAAGCGGACTTCCCGGGTCCCGGCTCCTCGCGGTCACCGAGGAGGAGCTGCAGCGCATCGTGCTCGACGTGCACGATGGCCCGGTACAGGACCTCTTCGCCGCGCTCGCCCAGCTCACCGCGCTGCGAGCGCGGCTCGAGGCCGACGGCGCTCCGACCCGCTACATCGCTCCTGTAGCACGGGCGGTAGAGGGC